>SKSL01000213.1 GCA_007123015.1 Natronohydrobacter sp.
CGAGGTTTGCGACAACGCGATGCCGAACCTTGCCGGTCTCGGTGCGATAGCCTTCGACCAACTGAACATACTGGCGACCGCCTGATTTGGTGATCTTTGCATACATGCCGCAACAATATTTCCTCCATAACCAACTATAAATAGAGATTATGAGGTCAATTTGCCACAACAGAGTATCCGAAAAAACCACCCTCGCGACAACTCAACCCTCTGATTTTATTGAGTCGCCCCGCAGTCAGGACCGCAAATTTCCCAAATATCTGTCGAAGTTGGGACCACCAGCAGAAACTTATGGGTAACTGCAAGCCGCGGCGGATGCTTACGATTATCCCAACCCCAAAGTGGTAACATTTTGTGCTGCCCTTTGGCCCACTTTTGCTTTGCCGTTGACAAAATGGGCGGTTGTGTCGCAACGACAATCCAACCAAATGCACCGCCAGCTTTCAAATCCTCAAAATACCAGTTTCAATCATAGCTCACTATTCAGTCGTACCTCTTACTATCTTTCTATTGTGCTTTCATCTTCATCCGCCAGAAGCCCCTGTAACTCTGCACGTAAATCTACGCTCGATCGAAGAAGCGAGCGTGTCTGAGCGAGAACACCTTGCGCATCTGCATTACCAGCGATTTCTCCAACTAAAGAAAATTCTGGAGAAACTGTTTCGTCGCGTTGCAATGTCGTGTCCTGTTCCGCAGAAGGTGTCACCAAAGCGGTGGTTTCGCTGCGTCCTGTTTCAGGATTGGACTGCGACAACGCATCGGCTCCATCGCTGTCACTCTGCGGTATCATGAACGGGTCATCTGTCGCTCCGGCGCTGAACCTCTGCCGTTCAAGCGTGTCTGTCTCACCTGCCTGCATGTCTTTCAGAACATTAGCGCTGTCTCGCAAGGCAGTAGACAAGCTCTCGACACGACGATCTCGATGCACCAAAGCATTGCCGATCAGGTCGGCGTGTTCTGAAAAACCTAATTGCGACAGACGAGCAGCGATCGACATACTCAAATTTGCATCTAAATCAGAGCGATTCCACGGTTGTTGGTCGAATATGGCTGTAACGAAATCCATATCTTCACCCGACTCAGTCACTGTTTCAAGCAGGTCTCGCGTCAAGCGTACGACATCGTGCTGGGGCAAGGCAGCATCAGGCCCTTCAACCAAGGCGAATGCTTCTGCGGTTTTTCCCGCGCGCATCAGAGCACTCACAACCGCTATAGCTAGTTCTTGTCCCAAAGGGTCGCCGCGCAGAGCCGTCTGCCGATCCTGGGCATACAACAGAAGTTCCGGGTCGGTCGGATGCGCACCCATTTCATCTTGGACAAGCAGCATGAGAAGCAGGTCGTCTGATATGTCCTGAATTCTTAACTCTTGCCGACTACGTTCCAAGTGCGCGCCAAAGTCTGGATGTGTCAAAGCGACATTTACCATTTGGGATGCCACGCTATGCTGGTCTGAAAGACGGACAAGACTGGCACGGATGCGGTGAGCCACGTCAGACTGCCCGACGGCGATAAGGCGCTGCACGAGATGCGGCGCGAAACCCTCGCGGAGAGCAGGTGGCATGGCGTCAAAAGCCCGCGCAACCTGATTGTAAGGGAAATCTGCGGTTAGAGACTCCGGCGATGTGCCGAGAAATGTCCAAAAAGCCCCCTGCGAACCGCAGCTCTGGATGCCTGAAAAAACTGCGCTAGGAACCGGTCCATGATCTGCGATCCGACCCATCGCAAAAATCAGGGGCACCATGCTATCAGAGGGGTCCAGCAAAGACGCATGCAATGCGGCTTCTGCCCCAAATCCAATCGCAAGCAGGCTACGCGCATGCTCGATCACCGCTTTTCTATTCAACTGATCAAGCGCGTTGTAGAGATGCACTAACGAAAACCTCATTCCCTTCGCTTCAGCGCCAACTCCGTCTTTCGAAAGATCAAGAAGCGATAAATCATCGCAACGATCCAAGGTAACCAGATTATCTTCAAAACCGTCCCAATGACCGGTTGACTGCGGTAAAAATAAATGCTCCTCGAGGCGCATATTTTCAGATGCAGACTTGATCGGAATCGACACCGAACCTTGATCACGACCAGCGGGTTTCAGAACCCCTTGCGCAACGGAACTCGCAATCTTCTGACCGAGTACGGAACCAAGTTCAGAAACCGAGGATGCCAGGTTTCGCGACGAGGACATGTCCGAGGATGTATTTTGGGAATCCAGCAGGTCTGGGGTAATCATATCGAGCGTGAACGAAGGCTTCGGCGCAGTTGTCGAAGGGTATCCTCGTAAGTATCTTGCGAGGATGTCACCAGCGCGCTTTGACATAGGTTCCTTCGTACCCCATCTTGAGACGAAGTCTTCGGGGCGTGGGATCGGACGCATCGATGCAACAGAGCTGGATTCAGCAGTTGCAGCAGCGCCGTATACATCGATCACAAGATACTGGGGTATATCTTCGGCTGCGCGGATTTCACAGTCGCACGCAAGGTACATTTCCAGTCTGTTCTCATGCGCGACCAACTCGCGCAAGCGTGTTCTCGGGATCCTTGCGAAGGTCTGTGAGATATCGAATTTAAGTTCAGGGCCGTCGACGAAGAGTGTTGCCCGTTTTGCGAGCGCTTCGACACGCCAACTGTTCTCAGAAGGCAGCTGGACAACTAGCCTGGTGAACATCGCATGTTCGCCGGATCGAACCGGCAGAATAGTTGTCTGGGCTGCAAGCGCCGCGACCGATCCAAACATGGCCAAGAACATCATGAAAAGCACATCCACCAGTCTCATGCGGTACTCTTTTTCAATTCGCGCATGGCTGCTTCGATCTCGCTGAAATCAGGACGATGATGATGCGGGGTGTTTTGACGGCCGACCTCAATGCAGATATTTGCAGGATGTGCGTGCAGGTTCGCGACCAAGACCTCGCGGATCAAATGATGAAAATGGTCATCCTCTTCCACTATGGCGCGCATGCGTCCAGCAACCGGTCCAACAAAACCATAGGACAGAAAAACACCCAGAAAGGTCCCGGTTAGGGCACCGCCGATCATTTTCCCTAAGATATCAGGGGGCTCATCTATGGCCCCCATTGTCTTGATAATGCCCAGCACAGCTGCAACAATCCCAAGAGCTGGAAGAGCATCAGCAACAACTTGGACAGCATGGCTTGAATGCAGCGTGTGCGCTTTATGAGCGGCCAACCGTTTATCGAGCATATCTTCGACCTGATGCGGGTCGTCATAATTCATCGATGCAGCGCGCAAAGTGTCACAAATAAATTCGACAATTACGTGGTCACTCTGGATTTTCGGATAACGCTTGAATATCGCGGATGCCCCAGGATCCTCGATATGCTCTTCCAAGTCTACCGGGTTCTGCCGTGCCAACCAGATCAGTTCGAACAAGAGGCAGAGTAAATCACGATAGTCATCAGCACGCCATTTGGGTCCCTTGAATATGCGTATGATTTCTCGCCCTGTTGTCTTGAGCGTCGCTACATCATTTCCCAAAATGAAGGCCCCAATGGCGGCCCCCCCAATCATGACCATCTCGAATGGCAAAGCCTTGAGGATAATCCCCATGGTTCCCCCGGAGCCGAGATAGCCGCCAAACACCATGATCAAGACTATCAGGATTCCAATAATTGCAATCACGGCATACCCCCAAGTTTCGCTGAACCGCCCATGCCTTGCGTAAAACTCTTGACCCCAGCCTGGACCTTCGCAGATACGTCTTAACAAAGCGCTTCTTCTCTCGACTTATCTCCACTTGAGGATCAATCTCTTGGAATTGAAGCGTGTCGTCCTGCAAGCACAGCACTGATCGCGTAGCCAAGCACCGGATCGAGACCTGCCATGATTTCTGCCGCAGTTTCAGGACGCAGCCGAGCAATGAAGCCAGCTGCGAATTCTATATCCATTGTTGCAAATAGGTTGGCCGCTTGTTGCGGCTTCATATTCTCAAATACGGAGGTAAGTCGCGAGAGATCGTCTTCTGCCACTGTTTCGGTCAATCGCAACGTCTGAGACAGGCGTTCCTCTGCCGCGATCAATTCCTGCATTTGCCTACGCAACGCGGCCTCGGTCTCATTCAAAATAGAGAGTCTTGCATCAAATTCCGCCTCTGCCTGTTCCAGCCGTGCTTCTCGCGCGCGCAAGCTGGCGAAAAGATCTGCAGGGTCCCTGTCAGAGGTTTCTTGAGCGGCTGGGTCCTGTATTTCAGTATCAGCAGCAAATCCCACGACCACGCCAAGACCGAGCCGCGACATTCCAGCGGCAAGAAACACGAGTGCAAGCAGCATGAGCAGACCAGATGCGGCTGGCCGCAGCGATGACCGCCGGCTCATCTTTGAAGCCCGATGGGATCGCGTTTGCGCAATATGCGCGGTCGCGAGTCGCTTCCATGAACGGCACTGCGCGTGAAAGGTGCGAACTGCTCAGACCCACGCACACGATCTGGTGCGTCGCACGGGACGCTCTCTGCAGAAGGCGTTTTCTGCTGCGCGGCCATCAGCAATTCCAGCTTCCGTGCTGTCGCATCGGCGCGCGCAATCTGCTTTTCCAGCTCCGAGTCAGCGCGTGTATTGGACTGTTCAGCGGCCTGCAGCGCAATGGTCAGCGCATCAACCTGCTGCGATAGAACCGCGATAGCTTTTCCGACTTCACCATCCAACCGAGTGAAGGCACGGAGGCGGCGTGACAGCAAAAGACAATATGCAGCCGCCAACAGGGCGCTGAGCGCGATAACCATGTCCAGCACAAGGCCCATTCCTACACCTCAATTAAGTTGTTTCAGGATGAATTCAGTGATCAGAAAATCGCGGACATGCCCTTCCCCCGCGACGGTCTGCAAGCGCCGGAGGATCTGCGATCGCAAGCGAATTAATGCGGCCGGCGCTTCCAGGTCGGCAGGGTCAACCGCATGCAAATAAGTATTCACGATATCTGTAAAACGCGGTTGCATCCGCTGCATCTCTTGTTCGGAATTGCTGGCTACCTCGATTTGCCCTGAAAAGCGCAATAGTCTTGTTCCACTTGGCGAAACCAGCGATAGCGTCATGTTTTCAAGCGGAACATAAGCGAAATCCATGTCCAGCGCAGCGGCACCCGGCACATGGTCATCTGCACCCATGATCAACCCCGAATAGACCGCGTAGAAGCTTCCCCCGCCCAAACCCAGTGCAACAATAACATAGGCCAAGAGCGGCAGAATTCGGTGCTTCTTCTTCTGTACATCTGTCTTTGCATCTGTGTTTTCGAGCTGCGACATCGGCGAATCCAGGTTGACTGCAATTTTCCTGCTTTTCGCATAAGGTCACTAACCGAATATTAAGCGGTGCAGGCGAAAACGACTCAAGTGGCAGAAGCCAAAAAATTGGAGGTTCGCTTTGCAGCACTTGCTATCCTTGTGGAATGCGCTCGACATGCGCGGCAGGATCATGGCGATCGGGATGACCACTGCCGTTTTTGCTTTAGTGCTTTTAGTGACCAAAATCGCCACCACGCCAGGCATGTCGCTTCTCTATGCGGGGCTTGAGGATGCGAGCGCAGGCGAAGTCATACAAGCACTGGAAGCGCGCAATATCGCCTATGATGTCCGCGGAGAAGCGATCTTTGTCCCTGCGACTCAGCGAGATGAAACACGACTGATGCTGGCGGCCTCTGGTTTGCCGACAAATTCGCATGCAGGGTATGAGTTGCTCGATTCGCTTAGCGGTTTCGGCACCACATCGCAAATGTTCGACGCGGCGTATTGGCGCGCAATAGAGGGGGAGCTTGCACGCACCATCGTCGCAAGTCCGCATATCCGATCCGCCCGCGTGCACATTTCACAAGGCATAAGCACAGCTTTTCGACGTGAAATCCGTCCTACGGCATCCGTCACGATCACGACTGCAGGCGCAACTCTCACTGCAGCTCAGGCCCGTTCTCTGCGCTTTCTGGTGGCCTCGGCTGTCCCCGGTTTGACCCCTGACGATGTCTCTGTGATCGATGGTCTGGGCGGGATGGTGTATGGACCCGAGGGTGAAGCCACACCTGTCACCCAGGGCAAGGATCGCGCAGCAGAGTTACGGCGAAACGTCGAACGCTTGCTGGAAGCCCATGTCGGGCATGGCCGGGCAGTGGTTGAACTCAGCCTCGAGACTGTCACTGATCGCGAGGTGATCCATGAACGTGTTCTCGATCCTGAAACACGCGTCGCGATCAGCAGTGAAACTGAAGAAAGCAGCAGCAACATCACGGACAGCCGCGCACAAGGGGTTACTGTGACAAGCAATCTGCCTGATGGCGATGCAGCCGCGACCGAAGGCAGTGCCGAGACCCGCGAGAATCAGACCCGACAGCGCACGAATTTCGAGGTCTCTGAAACAAGGCGCGAGCTGGAACGGCAGCCTGGTGCGATCCGACGTCTGACCGTGGCGGTTCTGATCGACGGGGTCCGCGAAACTGGAGCGGATGGCTTGGAAACATGGCGCCCACGCGCTGAATCTGAACTGACAGCGTTGCGCGAACTGGTCGCCTCGGCCGTTGGTTTCGACGAGGCACGTGGCGATGTGATCACGTTGCGGTCACTGCCATTCGAACCCATCGCAGCCATCGGGACCGAAGCAAATGGTGGGGTTCCGTTCATGGCGACGCTGGATATCATGACGTTGCTCAAATGGGTATTTCTGCTGGCAGCACTGATCATCCTTGCCGTGTTTGTGGTGCGCCCCCTTTTGAAAGCTGGACGCCGGAGCGATACCGAGCCTGCTCTCCCGCCATCCGACGCGACCTTCGCTCATCAAGCCAACACTGCGACATTATTGCAAAACTATTCAGCCAATGGCTCAGAGGCCGCCCCAACCGATCCAGTCGACCGCTTGCGGAAACTGATTGAGGAGCGTGGCGATGATTCAGTTCAGGTGCTGCGGCATTGGATGGACGAACGCAAGGAGACACCATGAGGCAGACCATGCTGAAACTGGAAGTCTTCGAGACCGAAGCTGCGGATGATCCGCCTGGAGCAATTGATGCACAGCAGGCCGCGAAACAGCAAGAAACCGCTTTTGAACAGGGCTATGCCGCTGGCTGGCAGGATGCGCTGGTCCAGATGCGCGATGAAGATGCTCTGCGCCGGATCGCGGCAGAAGACGCATTGCAGGCGGTCAGTTTCAGCTATCATGAAGCGCATGCAGCATTGCAGCATAGCTTTGTCGAACTGACATCAGCGCTTTTGGACAAGCTGCTTCCAGCCGTCGCGCGGGATGCGTTACCAGTTCGACTCAAGGCGGAAATTGCTGAAATTGCAGCACGCGAAACGCTGCTTCCCTTGCGCATAACCTGCGCCCCAGACGCTGTCGCAACATTGGAGCCGATCGTGAATTCTGTAAGCGGCATTCAGGTCGAACTGGTTCCAGAGCCCAGTTTCTCGGAAGCGCAGCTCACTTTGACGACCGGTGCTCAGGAACGCCGCCTCGATTTCGACATGGTGCTGGAAAATATGCGCACGCGCATCACAGACAACACTGCTTGCCAAACTGAGAGGGGGATGAAGCATGGATGACAGCGAGCTTGGCAGCGGGATCCTCAAACAGGTTCCAATAGAGATCACGATCTCGGTTGGCCGCGCGCGCCCGCTGGTCCGCGATCTGCTCAAGTTTCGTCGCGACTCGGTGCTGCCATTAGACCGACGCGTAGATGATCCGGTGGAGCTCTATATCGGCGACAAATTGATCGCGCGCGGAGAATTGCAGGAGCTCGAAGGCGATCAAGCCGGCTATCTTGGGGTCAGGCTGACTGAAATCATCGATCTGCGCGATGCGCTTTGAGCTGTTCCATATCCGGCCTCTGCCAAGAGCGCAGATGGCCGGACGACCCGGCATGAAGTTCCACGCGCCAGAAAGCCTGAAGCGTTATCTGATCGCAATGCTAACGGGCAGCATCATGCTGCTCATGGTAATGGTGTCCCCTGCCGAAAGCCAGGAAATCACGGTCAATTTCGGCGACCAGGGGGCGCTCAGCGTGCGGACGATCCAGCTTCTGATCCTGCTCACTCTTCTGAGTCTGGTCCCCGGATTGCTGGTGATGATAACCTGCTTCCCATTCATTGTCACAGTCCTCGCGATCCTGCGGCAGGCGCTTGGTCTGATGCAATCGCCGCCGAATATGCTGATCGTATCTCTGGCATTATTTCTGACCTATTTTATCATGGAGCCAGTTTTTTTGGCCGCTTGGGAAAACGGCGTCATGCCGCTCAATGACGGTGCAATCGAGATTGATGCAGCTTTCGTGCAAATCATGGATCCGTTTCGTCTTTTCATGATCGCGCGCGTGGATCCAGCGACCTATTCCAGCCTTGCAGCGCTCCGACCAGGTATCGAGACGGGGCTGTCGGCGGATGCCCCGTTATCGGTGCTGGTTCCATCCTTCATGCTCAGCGAAATCACGCGGGCATTTCAGATCGGATTTCTGATCTTCCTGCCTTTCCTGATCATCGATCTGGTGGTCGCTGCTGTGCTCATGTCGATGGGAATGATGATGGTGCCGCCTGCAATCGTCTCGTTGCCCTTCAAACTATCGTTCTTCGTCATCGCCGATGGTTGGAGACTGCTGTCAGAAGCACTCGTGCGCAGTTATTTTTAAGCTTTGGACCCGCGCTGCGGCAGCCTTGGCGCAGGGGGCTCGATGCCCCCTGCGCCAAGCGCGCCTTCAGCCTTCGAGCTCGATCAGCAGATCTTTCGCTTCTATCTGCGCACCCGGCTGGACATGGACCGCCGCGACCACAGCGGCACGGTCGGCATGAAGTCCTGTCTCCATCTTCATCGCCTCGATGGTCAGCAGCAGATCGCCGGGATTGACCTTCGTCCCGACCGAAACCGCAACAGCCGCAACCGAGCCCGGCATCGGCGCGCCGATGTGATCTGGATTGCCCGCATCCGCTTTGGGCCGTTGAGCTGTCTTGGCCTTTACATCGCGATTGGGCACACGGATCGTGCGCGGCTGCCCGTTCAGTTCGAAAAATACTTTCGCATCGCCGTCATCTGTGGTCTCGCCTACCGTGATCATGCGGATTTCAAGCGTTTTGCCCGGATCGATTTCGGCAGAAATCTCTTCGCCCGGCTCCATTCCGTAGAAGAATGTCCGAGTGGGAAGCGTCCGCACAGGACCATAGCTGCGATGCCGTCCCATATAATCGAGAAAGACCTTCGGATACATCAGATAGCCGTTCAGATCCTCGTCATCAACTTTGAAACCGTCCAGATCCGCGATCAGCTGCGCACGGATCGCCTCCAGATCGACAGGCTTCAGATGTTGGCCGGGGCGTTCGGTCATCGGCGCGTCGCCTTTCAGCACCTTGCGCAGGATCGCGTCCGGCCAGCCCCCCGGGGGCTGTCCCAGATTTCCGCGCAGCATGTCGATCACGCTGTCAGGGAAACTGACATCCTTGTCGGGATTCTCGACATCTGCGCGGCTCAGCCCCTGACTGACCATCATCAGCGCCATATCCCCCACCACTTTCGAAGATGGCGTCACTTTTACAATATCGCCGAACATCATGTTCACATCTGCATAGGTGCGCGCGATTTCGGGCCAGCGGTCTTCCAGACCCATCGAGCGCGCCTGCGCCTTCAGGTTGGTGAATTGCCCACCGGGCATTTCATGCAGGTAAACTTCGGAAGAAGGGGCCTGCTGTGCCGATTCAAACGCTGCGTAATGCTGACGCACCTCTTCCCAATAGTCCGAGATCTTGCGGATCGCGCCCATATCAAGCCCTGTATCGCGCTCGGTAAAGCGCAGCGCCTCGACAATGGACCCCAGCGTCGGCTGCGAGGTATTGCCCGACAGCGCGTCCATCGCAGCATCAGCGGCATCGACCCCGGCCTCGGCTGCGGCCAGAATGGTCGCGCCTGCAATTCCGCCCGTGTCATGGGTGTGGAAATGTATCGGCAGACCGACTTCTTCCTTCAGCGCCTTGATCAGGATCCGCGCCGAGGCCGGCTTCAGCAGCCCTGCCATATCCTTCAGCCCCAGAACATGCGCGCCCGCCTCGCGCAGCGCCTTGCCCATCTCCACATAGTATTTCAGGTCATATTTCGCCCGATCCGGGTTCAGAATGTCGCCTGTGTAACAGATCGTGCCTTCGCAGACCTTCTCGGCCTCGATCACGGCATCCATGGCCACGCGCATGTTCTCGACCCAGTTCAGACTGTCGAAGACGCGGAACACATCAACCCCGGTTTCAGCCGCCTGCTTGACAAAGAACTGCACCACATTGTCCGGGTAATTCGTGTAACCCACCCCGTTTGACGCGCGCAGCAGCATCTGCGTCATCAGGTTCGGCATCCGCGCGCGCAGATCGCGCAGGCGCTGCCAGGGACATTCCTGCAAGAAACGATAGGCCACATCAAAGGTCGCGCCCCCCCAGCATTCCATGCTGAAAAGCTGCGGCAACATCTGCGCATAAGCGGGCGCGACCCGGATCATGTCGATCGAGCGCATGCGCGTGGCCAGAAGCGACTGATGCGCATCGCGCATGGTCGTATCGGTCAGAAGCAACCGCTTTTCCGCGGCCATCCAATCCGCCACAGCCTGCGGGCCTTGCTCGTCAAGGATCTGTTTCGCCCCGCGCGGCACGTTGCCCAAGACTTTGGGCGCAACAGGTGTCCGGATCCCGGCAGGCGGCAGCGCGCGCCCAGCCGTTTCGGGATGCCCATTCACAGTGATATCCGCAATATAGGTCAGGATCTTGGTCGCCCGGTCGCGCCGTTTGCGGAAATTGAACAGCTCTTCAGTCGTGTCGATGAATTTCGTCGAATAGCTCATGTCCCGGAATGTCGGGTGCTTGAGCAGGTTGATCACGAAATCCAGATTGGTGCTGACCCCGCGAATGCGGAATTCGCGCAGGGCACGGTCCATACGGGTGATCGATTCCTCGGCCGTGGGGGCCCAGGCTGTGACCTTGACCAGAAGCGAATCATAGTAGCGCGTGATCACACCCCCCGCATAGGCCGTGCCGCCATCGAGCCGGATCCCCATGCCGGTAGCGGACCGATAGGCGGTCAGCCGCCCGTAATCCGGGATGAAATTGTTCAGCGGGTCCTCGGTGGTGACGCGGCATTGCACAGCGTGGCCAGTCAGGGTCACATCGCCCTGAGAGGGTGTGCCAGTCGCCTCGGATAGCGTGGCCCCTTCGGCAATGCGGATCTGCGCCTTGACGATGTCGATGCCCGTCACTTCTTCGGTCACGGTATGCTCGACCTGCACACGAGGATTGACTTCGATGAAATAGAATTCGTCCAAGTCCATATCCATCAGGAACTCGACAGTCCCTGCGTTCTGGTACCCGACCGAGCGCCCGATTTTCAGTGCCAATTCGCAAACTTCCGCGCGCTGTTCCTCACTCAGATAGGGCGCAGGCGCGCGCTCGACGACTTTCTGATTGCGTCGCTGCACAGTGCAGTCACGCTCATAAAGGTGGTAGAGATTGCCATGCGTATCGCCCAGAAGCTGCACTTCGACATGGCGGGCGCGCTGGATCATCTTTTCAAGGTAGCCCTCGCCATTGCCAAAGGCGGCTTCGGCCTCGCGGCGCCCTTCACGAACCTTGGTTTCCAGCTCATCCGGCCCAAGAATTGGACGCATGCCCCGACCACCCCCGCCATGGCTGGCCTTCAGCATCAGCGGATAGCCGATTTTCTCGGCCATGGCGCGTGCGGCGTCCATGTCATCGCCCAGAACTTCGGTCGCTGGGATCACCGGGACACCGGCGTCAATTGCCACCTGCCGCGCGCTGGCCTTGTCGCCCAGCGCGCGCATGGTTTCGGCCTTGGGACCGATGAATGTGATCCCGTTTTCGACACAGGCATCAACAAGCGCTGGATTTTCCGAGAGCAGCCCATAACCGGGATGGATCGCATCCGCGCCCGAGGCCTTGGCCACGCGGATGATTTCATCAATCGAGAGATAAGCTGCGACAGGCCCAAGCCCTTCGCCGATGCGGTAGGCTTCATCGGCCTTGAATCGGTGCAGGCCCAGCTTGTCCTCTTCGGCATAAACCGCAACCGTGCGCTTGCCCAATTCATTGGCAGCGCGCATGATGCGAATGGCAATCTCGCCACGGTTTGCGACAAGAATTTTCTTGAACTCGGCCATTCCATCCCCCGGATTTGGATTGTCAGATATTGGTCAGTTTTCTAGGCCAGTTTCTGCGGCGCAGTAAAGGCCCCGTTACAATTGGTCACACTTCGCGCTGCGAGTCCAAACCTTCCCAAAGCTGGCTGCGCGCTCGTGCGGGCTGGGCAATTCCCATCTGGACCATATTGGCGATCAGGTCCGCGCGCAGCAGCTGCGCCAGATGCGCAGCCCCAGCGGGACCAAGCGCGCCGAGCGCATAATGCCATCCCCGGCCCAGCATGGTGAAGTCCGCACCACAGGCCAGTGCGCGCAGGATATCCAGACCTGACTCGACGCCGCCGTCATAGATAAGCGGCATATCCGGCCCCAATTCAGCGCGGACTTGTCGTAAAGCGTGCAGCGCGGCAGGGGCCCCGTCAAACTGCCGTCCGCCATGGTTCGACACCCAGAGCGCATCTGCGCCGATGTCGCGCAAGCGCGCTGCATCGCCCGCATCCAGCACGCCCTTGATCACCAGCGGTCCTTTCCAAAGCGCCCGAATCGCCTGCAGATAGTCCCAATCGGGGGCCGCGCGCAGCAGATACCCCGGATGCGCAGTCGAAGGCGCATTGCCATCGAGCTTGAGGTAGTCCTCCATCAAGCGCAGCCGGGGCGTGCCTGCCCGCAATGTGCCCAAGGCCCAAGCCGGGCGCTGTGCAATCTGCCAGAGCATGGATGGGGTCAGCTTGGGCGGGATCGCAAGCTGCGCGCGCAATTGCCGCTCACGCCGCGACGGTCCCGGCAGATCGACCGTCAGCACCAGCACCCGGAAGCCTGCCTTGCCCGCGCGGGACAGGATATTGGCACGGATTGCAGGGTCTTTGGGCGGGTAAAGCTGGAACCAGCCCATATCACCAGCAATCGGTCCAATCTCTTCGGGCAGGCGCGTGGCGACCGTGCTCAGGCAATAGGGCAGCCGCGTGGTCTGGGCCATCCGGGCAAGGACAGCTTCGGCGCCTGGCCAGATCAGACCCGACATTCCCACAGGCGCGACCCCGACAGGCATGGCATAGTCCGTCCCCAGAAACCGAGTACTCAGATCCGGCGTGATCGGGCCGCGCAGGATGGCGGGTCGAAACAG
>SKSL01000260.1 GCA_007123015.1 Natronohydrobacter sp.
ACCTCGACAAAGCCGAAACCGGCGCGGGCAAGCCCGCCGAGCGCTGTCGCATTCTTGTCGAACCCCGCAGCCAGTCCGACTGGATTGGGCAACTGCAACCCTGCGATCTGCATGTGCAGGCGGCTGGTTTTGACTGGCGCGGGCATCGGCACCAGCCCGGCCTGCAGCGCCTTGAGCGCCAGACCATGTGCACGCTCAGGGTCGATCTGCTGCAGAATGGCAAGGCCCGCGCGCTCGATCAGGCTCATATCAACCTCTCGGGGAAGATATGGCCCGTGGCACCGAGCGGCAGCGCCTTGTCCCAGGTGACCTCTGACAGTCGCAGCGGACGATAGAGATGCGGGAAGAGCGCGCCGTTGCGCGACGGTTCCCATTTCAGATCAGACCCGAGCGCGTCAGCGGCCACCGCAACCAGAACGAGGTTACTTTCCTGCGCGAAATGCTTCGCGGCCGTCTGCATCACCTGCGCAGCGGTCGAGAAATGGATATACCCATCGGTCAGATCGACGGGCGCGCCAAGGGTCTGACCCTTGGCGACCAGATCATCCCATTCGGCGCGGCGGAAAATCTTGTAGATCAGCATGAGCTGCTTCTGCCCAATGCGCGCACAGAGGTCAATCACTCAGAGCGGGCCGGGCAGACGCTCTTCGCTTAAAAGCACATTGGCATCGACTGCGCCCACACCCGGTAAGGTCAGGATACGGCGACGCAGGATGCGCTCGAAATCGCTCAGATCACGTGCGACAACGCGCAGGCGGTAATCATAAAGGCCCAGCACATGCTGCACGGTCTGCACCTCGGGAATGGCCGAGACTGCGCGCTCGAAATCCGCAAGGCTGACACGACCTTTGGCGGCAAGGCTGACGCCCAGAAATACTGTCACGTCGAAACCCAAGGCAGCCAGATCAAGATCGACACGGTGGCGGGCGATCGCGCCGCCTTCGCGCAGGCGTTTCATCCGCCGCCATGTGGCCGGCTGGCTGAGACCCAGCTTGCGCCCCAGACTGCCCGCGCTCTGTGTCGCGTCTTCGGAGATTGCGCGCAGGAGGGCGCGGTCCGTCGCATCAAGGTCGATCATGCTGGCCAGCCTTTCTTGAGTATTTGCAGCAAGAAAATGATTACAGGGGCAGGTTCGCTTCGGATTTGACATCCGACAGATGCATCAGCGCCTCGAGATCGGAGATATGCGGCAGGGTCAGGACGCGGTCGCGGTAGACTTGCTGATAATGCGCCATGTCGCGCGCGATCAGGTTCAGGCGCACATCTACGCGGCCCAGAAAGGTCTGGATTTCCAGCACCTCTGGCACCTGACGGGCGCGGGCGATGAACTCGTCGAAAGCATGCGGATCAGTCTTGTCGAGCGTGATGCGTAGGCTGACTTCGACCTGATAGCCCAAGGCCCGCCAGTTGATCACGGCGCGCTGGCCGCGCAGGATGCCTGCCGCGCGCAGCCGTTCGAGCCTGCGCCAGCAGGTGGGTTCGGTCAGGCCCGCGCGTGCTGCGAGCTCAGCTGTGCTGGCCTCGGGAGTTGCGATGAGCTGGCGCAGCAGGCGGCGATCACTATCGTCAAGACGCATGAATTTTTCTTATTCTCTATTTCTACGCATGATTATTTTGAATAAATCAGAAATCATGGGGGAATTGAAGTCAAAAAGCGTGTCGGATCCCTATACTGCGCCACATGACAGCAACCAAGGAGGGCGGCAGATGCGCGTCTATTATGATCGCGATTGCGATGTGAACCTGATCAAGGACAAGAAAGTGGCGATCCTGGGCTATGGCAGCCAGGGCCATGCTCATGCGCTGAACCTGCGCGATTCTGGCGCGAAGAATGTGGCGATCGCGCTGCGCGAAGGCTCGCCGAGTGCGAAGAAATGCGAAGCCGAGGGGCTGACCGTGATGGGCATCGCCGAAGCGGCGGCCTGGTGCGATGTGATCATGTTCACCATGCCCGATGAATTGCAGGCTGAAACCTACAAGAAATATGTCCATGACAATCTGCGCGAAGGCGCAGCAATTGCCTTTGCCCATGGTCTGAATGTGCATTTCGGGCTGATTGAACCGAAGCCGGGCGTTGATGTGATCATGATGGCGCCCAAGGGCCCCGGTCACACTGTGCGCGGCGAATATGTCAAAGGTGGCGGCGTGCCCTGTCTGGTGGCGGTGCATCAGGATGCGACGGGCAAGGCCATGGAAATCGGGCTGTCCTACTGTTCGGCCATCGGCGGCGGGCGTTCGGGGATCATCGAGACCAATTTCCGGCAGGAATGCGAGACGGATCTCTTTGGCGAGCAGGCCGTGCTCTGCGGTGGTCTGGTCGAGCTGATCCGCATGGGCTTCGAGACGCTGGTCGAGGCTGGCTATGAGCCGGAAATGGCCTATTTCGAGTGTCTGCATGAAGTGAAGCTGATCGTCGATCTGATCTATGAAGGCGGGATCGCCAACATGAATTACTCGATCTCGAACACGGCCGAATATGGCGAATATGTCAGCGGCCCGCGCATCCTGCCTTACGCCGAGACCAAGGCGCGGATGAAAGCAGTTCTGACCGACATCCAGACCGGGAAATTCGTGCGCGACTTCATGCAGGAAAACGCTGTTGGCCAGCCCTTCTTCAAGGCCACGCGCAGGATCAATGACGAGCACCAGATCGAGCAGGTTGGCGAGAAGCTGCGCGAGATGATGCCTTGGATTTCCAAAGGCAAGATGGTCGACAAGGCGCGGAACTGATCTGACGCTGCGCGCGCAAATATGCGCTCCTGCCCCGCCCGACATCGGGCGGGGGTTCTTGTGTCAGGCCCCGAAGGCGCTGGTCAGCATACGCAGCGCGGTGAGCGCCAGAAAGACGGCGAAGGCGCGCTTGATCCAAACCGGCGACAGGGCATGCGCAAGCCGCGCGCCCACCGGGGCGCAAAGGATCGAGAGCGGCAGGATCAGCGCGATGGCAGGCAAGCTGATGAAGCCCAGGGACAGCGGCGGTCTGTTCGCGACACCCAGCCCCAGGATCAACATCACGACCGCGCCGGGCGCGCCGATCATGAAACCGAGCGCCGCTGCAGTCCCCACAGCGCGATGCACCGGAACGGAAAAAGCCGTCATCAGCGGCACCCCGAGCGTGCCGGACCCGATGCCCATCATCGAAGACACGAAACCAACACCTGCAGCCATTACAGGCTGTGCCGCTTTTCCCTCAGGCAGGTCAGCACCCAGTGTCACCGTCACCGGACGCGCCATGTTCCAGGCCACCAGAAGCGCTATGCAGCCGAAGACCAGTAGCAACACAGCGCCATTCACAAGCCCTGCGACAGCGCCACCACTGGCTGCGCCCAAGATCATCGGAAGCGCCCATCGCCGCAGGATTCCCATATCGACAGAACCACGGCTGTGATGCGCCTTGGCGGAACTATATGCCGTCGCAGAGACAGCAAGCAGCGACGTGCCCACAGCGATCTGCATGCCCAGACCGGCCGGATAGCCCAACGCATTGAACACCCAGAACAGGACCGGCACAGTCACAATTCCACCACCAACGCCCAACAGACCGGACAGGATACCAGCGACAGCGCCAGTTGCGATCAGTCCGATGATGTACGGCAGCCAGGTCATAAACAAAATGTCATCCATTCCCTTGCCTCGCAAACTTGTTGCAGGATGGCAAGATGCACTTGCTGTCTGACCTCTCGGACGCTGCAAGATGCA
>SKSL01000149.1 GCA_007123015.1 Natronohydrobacter sp.
TTCCAGCGCAAGACATCGGGATTGTCCTTGGACCATGGGAACTTGTCCCAACCCGCACGCCAGCTGTCGCGGGTGATATGCGGTGTGTGATAGATCAGGTGATAGGCGAATTCGCGCCAGACAACTTCTTTCAGAAAGGTCTCGGCCCCGGCTTTGCCATCGGCCATCGCGCGCTGCCCGGCGTCCCAAAGCGCGAGCGGGCTAATCTCGCCATAGGTCAGGTTTTCCGACAGGCCGGAAGTCGCGTCCTTGTCCAGCCGGTCGCGATCCAGCGCGTAGCCGTCGATCCCATGGCGCATGAAGGCTGCGAGCCGGGTCTGCGCGGCCTCTTCGCCGACATGCAGATATTGCGCGACAATTTTGGCGCCACAATCCATGGCGCGGCCCAGTTGCCAATCGGCGAGGCTGTCACTCGCAGGCCAGGCCTGTGGCGCGCGCAGGTCTTTCGGCGCAGGCAGCCTCCCTGCCACATCGCGCCCGCGCACAGCTTTCCAGAAAGGGGTATAGACCTGATAGAACTTGCCCTGTCCGGTCGCGACCTCCCAGGGCTCGAATAGCAGATGGCCGTCAAAACTTCGCGCCTCAATCCCCTGACCCTTCAGCGCAGCTTTCACCGCCTTGTCGCGTGCGATCTGGTCAGGGTCATATTGCCGGGTCCACCAAACGGCAGAGGCACCGGTCTCGCGGATCAGAGTTTTCAGGGAGTCCAGCGCATTGCCGCGCCGCATAATCAGCCGCGATCCGATCCCCTGCAGCCGCTGCGCGAAACTCTCGACCCCAAGCCCCAGCCGCCATTTCGGCGCAGCGCCCAGACCCTCGACAACCGGATCACACAAGAAAACCGGGATCACCGGGCGACCCGAGGCCATAGCAGCGCTCAAGGCAGGGTGGTCACTCAGGCGAAGGTCCCGGCGAAACCAGAGCAGAATGGGGTTAGTGTCGTTCAAATCCGGGGCCTTGCTTGCATTCACTCCACGCGATCTAGCACTGATATCAGGTGGTCAAGCTCGGCGGGGCTGGTGTAATGCACGAAAGACACACGCAAGACCCCATGCGCCGGATCCACCCCCTGCCCTTGCAGCGCGCGATTGGCGTAGAAACTGCCGCCCCCCGCCATGATGCCGTGACCCGCCAACGCGGTCGCCAGATCATGCCCCGGACGTGCGTGCGAGAGCGCCACAGTCGGTGCACGCCCCGCCGCCTGATGCGGTCCCAGCAGCCGGAGATCGTTGCGCGCCGCCAGATGGTCCAGCAACGGCTGCAAGAGCGCCGTTTCATGTGCGCGCATCAGATCATGCACTTGCGCAGCACGGGTCCTGGCATCAGCCTCGACCCCCTGAAAATGATGCGCATGCAGCATGTCGATATAATCGGCCATGCCCGCACTGGCTGCGATCTGCGCGTGATCCGGCCCAGCAGGTGTGAAGCGTTTATAAAGCGTATCGGCGTTGAAATAATGCGCCTGATTGGGCAGCGCTTCGCCGAGGCTCTGCCGGATCACCATCAGCCCTTGATGCGGGCCATAGGTCTTGTAGGCCGAAAACAGATAGATATCCGCCCCAAGTGCATCGACATCCGGCAGACCATGCGGCGCGTAGGACACACCATCGACACAGGAATAGATCCCGGCCTCGCGTAATCTCATACAGATGGCAGCCACAGGGTTGATTTCGGCCACCACATTCGAGCAATGCGGGAAACAGACCAGCCGCACCTTGTCATCGACCAGCGCCCAGAGGCTTTCGGGGTCCAAATGGCCCGTCACCGGATCAACTGTCCATTCCCGGATCTCGATCCCGCGCGCGGCCAGACGCCGCCAGGGGCCGGAATTGGCTTCATGGTCCTGATCCGTGACGATGATCACATCACCGGGCGAAAGCCATTCGCCGAAAGCCCGCGCCAGAACATAGGTGTTCGCTGTCGTCGAGGGGCCGAAGCTCAGTTCCTCGGTCTCGACCCCCATCATCGCGGCCAGACGCATGCGCGCTTCGTCCATCTCGGCCCCGGCCAGTTGTGACGCGGCATAAGGCGCGTAGGGCTGGACCTTGCGTTGGTGGTAGTAGCGGGTCAGGCGGTCGATCACAGGCTTGCAAGTGTATGAGCCGCCCGCGTTTTCGAAAAAGGCCTGACCCTGCAGGCTGGGTTCCGAAAACGCCGGAAACTGGGCGCGGACAAAAGCAAGATCCAACGATGTCATAGACCCTCCTGGCCAAATTCGCCTTCACACTGCGCAACCCTGCTGCGCGCTGCAAGTCCGAAAATGCTTACCCTGTGCCAAGGATGACGCGGACGTAATCTTGTGTCTCGCGGAAAGGTGGGATCCCGTTATGGCGCTCTACTGCTCCGGGGCCTGCATTATAGGCCGCGAGCGCCAGCTTCCAATTGCCGAATTTTTCGTACATCATGCGAAGATAGCGGGCACCACCGTCAAGGTTCTGTTGTGGGTCCGTAGGATCGACACGCAGCATCTGCGCCGTGCCGGGCATCAGCTGCGCAAGCCCGATCGCGCCTTTGTGGGACACCGCCGCAGAGTTCCAGCGGCTCTCTTGATGCACCAGCCGCAGAAAAAGGTCTTCGGGGACATTGTGGCGCCGCGCTGCTGCACGCGCGATATCCAGATAAGCCCCCCGATAATTCCCGGAATAGCTTGGGATCCTGATGCTGGCAGAGGCTACATTGCGCGCCTCGGCATTTGGCAGAAGCCGCACAGAGGCCGAATATTGTTCGGACAGGCGGCCATCGATCAGCCGACCCGCAGCGCGCACAGTGTCCAGCCGTGAGCTGTTACTGTTGTTCGACAGGTTCAATCCCTGCGCGAAACTGCCCGATGTCCCGAGCGCGCTTGCCACAAGCGCCACAGTTGTCCAGATCCTGAGCATAAGAGCCAACCCATCCCGTGAGAGCCTGCATCATATGCCACTGACGCTTCATGATCCAGTGTTTGCGTCCACTCGGATCGCATTGTCCCAGATCGGCTGTATGTTCCCGGTTTCACGTCGCAACCAGATCTTTACCTTGATACAGTGTCATGACAGCAAGATCGCAGCGGATTCGCGAGCTGCAGCATACAGGGGGTACCATGGCAGGATCAGTCAACAAGGTCATTCTTATCGGCAATCTGGGGCGCGACCCGGAAATACGCAGCTTTCAAAACGGCGGCAAAGTGTGCAATCTGCGCATCGCGACATCCGAACGCTGGCGTGATCGCAATTCGGGCGAACAACGCGAGAAAACGGAATGGCACACAGTTGCGATTTTTTCGGAACCTTTGGTACGCATTGCCGAGCAATATTTGCGCAAAGGATCAACAGTTTACATCGAAGGACAGCTTGAGACACGAAAATGGCAGGACCAGTCTGGGGCAGATCGCTATTCAACTGAAGTGGTGCTACGCCCCTACAAGGGCGAATTGACCATGCTCGGCGCGCGCGGCGATGGGGGTGGCGGTGCCATGGCACCCTCGGGCGGTTACGGGAATGATGAGGGCTATCGGTCAGGTCAGGGCAATTCCAGCCCGGCGGGACCAGCAGATATGGATGATGAGATTCCGTTCTGAGCCAATGCTTGACGCGCGAAAAGGGCCGCGATAAGAGGTGTGAGGGCGCGGGTGTAGCTCAATGGTAGAGCAGCAGCTTCCCAAGCTGACGACGAGGGTTCGATTCCCTTCACCCGCTCCAA
>SKSL01000038.1 GCA_007123015.1 Natronohydrobacter sp.
CGGTCTTGGCGCTGGTATGCATGTCCAGACCGTGGGTCACCCCATCCGCCTGCAGATGCGCGATCAATGCCGCTTTCATGTCGGGGTCGTTATGACCGTAATTCAGCGACGAACAGCCAGCAAGAAAGTCGATATACGCGCGGCCATCTGCGTCCGTCAGGGTCGCATTCTGTGCTTTCGCAAAACTGACCGGGAAAGAGCGGCAGTAACTGCGGGCTTCCGATTCGCGGCGTTCGTAAATATCCATCGAATGATGATTGGTCATGGCATTCAGCCTTTCAATTTCTGTGAATAGGGGTGGATCAGGCCGCAAGGCGCAGGGATTTGCGCGGCAGGCTGATCGTCACCAGATGCTCGGTGGCATGTTTGCCATCCAGATGCGCATCACGCTCATAGTGGGGCGCATCCGTCAACTCGCCCCCCATGTCGCGCGCGAAGCTGCGAAACAGCCCCCAGGACGCTTCATTCGAGCGCGTGATCGTTGTTTCCATTTGACGCACAGCGCGCGTGGACGGGCGTGACAGCAATTCGCGCAGCATTTTCTTGCCAAGTCCCAGACCGCGCGCATCGCTATGCACTGCAACCTGCCACACAAACAATGTTTGCGGATCGTCCGGGGGGATATGGCCCGAAATCCAGCCCAGCATCTGGCCGTCGCGTTCGGCGATGATGCATGTCTTCGCGAAGTGATCGCATTGCACGACATTCATATACATCGAGTTCTGATCGAGCGGCGGGCAGGCTGCGACCAGCTTCCAGACATCGGACCCGTCCGCTTTCGTGGGGGCGCGGAAGGTGACAGAGGTAGCGGGTTGTATCGAGGCAAAATGTTTTGTCATGATCCCTGAGGCAGTGGCTTCTTGATGAATAACTCTATATAAAGAAACAAAATTACTTTTCAACCAGAAGCAAAAATACGGCGCGCTTGACAGAAAAGTAATTGTAAAACAGAAATTTGCACTCGAAATATCTCACTCTCAGCGTAGATTTCTATAAAATTAATTCGATATGCTAAATTTATTGTCTTTGTGCCTATCGGAGGGTCGCCCGTCGCCTCGCTTGACGGGGCCGATTTTGCGTTGCAAAGGGATGCATCTGATCAAATTTTCGTCACGGACCCCCGGACTCTGATGGATCGCTCTGCTGAAACCTTGATTGCCCTGCGCCGGATCGTTCATGCGCTGGAGACGAATGCACGCTCGATGGCGCGTGCCTCGGGGCTGACCCAGGCGCAGCTTTTCGTGTTGATCGAAGTGGCCCGCAATGGCCATGAAATGCCCCGCGACATTGCGCGCGCGCTCGGTGTCGGGCAGGCGACCGTGACGCTGCAGATCGACAAGCTTGAAGCGCGCGGGCTGGTGCGGCGCGAACGGCGGCTGGCAGACCGGCGGGCCATCTGGATCATTCTGACAGATTCCGGGCGCGAGTTGTTGAACAAGATCCCGGATCCTTTGCAGCAGCGCTTCGCAGAGCGTTTCGCAGAGCTCGCTTCCTGGGAGCAGACCCTGATCCTGAGTGTCACAGAACGCCTTGGTGTGATGTTCGATGCGGAAGAGGCCCCGTCATTTCCGCCTGCGGAACGCTGACCTTCTGAACTCGTCGCGCCGACAGGCTCTCGGTGCCGCGATCGTCGCTGATCTGAGGTGATCTGACTCCAATCAGCCTTGAATCGCAGCATTGACGGGCGTTTCCGCACAAAATTGCAGCGCTGCATATGATTTCTTCGGCTGTTCCGCGATGCGCTCGCGTCCTGCATTGTCAGCATGATCGCGCCGGGAAATATGCACCTGCTGACAATGATGTTCAGTTGCATGTCCGACGGACCGATCCGGGAAGATGCTGTCTGCCGGACATGCGCAACAGGTGTGCTGCTGCGGGGGTGATATGGGGTTGATCCGTCAGGATGACAAGCCAGGACCCACCGTCGCATTGCAGCCAAAGACATGGAGCCTGCACCATATGGTCAAAAGAACCCTTCTCACTTCTGTCGCGGCCACAAGCCTGATTGCGGCGAGCCCGGCCTTTGCCGATTGTCCCATCCAGGTGGGTGTGCTGCATTCGCTTTCGGGCAGCATGGCCATCTCGGAAACGACGCTGCGCGATGTGATGCTGATGCTGGTTGATCAGCAGAATGCCAAAGGTGGCCTGCTGGGCTGCGAATTGGAAGCCGTTGTGGTCGACCCGGCCTCTGACTGGCCGCTTTTTGCAGAACTGACGCGTCAGCTTCTGACCGTGAATGAAGTGGATGTGATTTTCGGGGCCTGGACTTCGGTCAGCCGCAAAGCGCTTCTGCCTGTGCTGGAAGAGCTGAACGGCCTGTTCTTCTATCCGGTCCAGTATGAAGGTCAGGAAAGCTCGCGCAATGTTTTCTATACAGGTGCTGCGCCCAACACGCAGGCGATCCCGGCCGTGGATTACTTCCTTGAAGAACTGGGCGTCGAGAGCTTCGCTCTGCTGGGCACCGACTATGTCTACCCCCGCACCACGAATGCGATCCTTGAATCCTATCTGCTGTCCAAAGGTATCGCGGCCGAGGATATCTTCGTCAACTACACACCCTTCGGCCATGCCGACTGGTCCACGATCGTCTCGGACGTGATCGCGCTGGGTGCGGGTGGCAAGCAGGTTGGTGTGATCTCGACGATCAACGGCGATGCGAATATCGGCTTCTATACCGAGCTTGCCGCACAGGGTGTGAGCGCGGATGATATCCCGGTCGTGGCCTTCTCGGTGGGGGAAGAAGAGCTTTCGGGTCTGGATACCTCGCGTCTGGTGGGGCATCTGGCGGCGTGGAACTATTTCATGTCGGCTGATACGCCTGAAAACGAGGAATTCATCGCAGCCTGGCATGAGTTTATCGGGGACGAGACCCGTGTGACCAATGACCCGATGGAAGCCCATTACATCGGCTTCAACATGTGGGTGCAAGCGGTCGAGCAGGCCGGTACCACGGATGTGGACGCTGTGCGCGAAACCATGTGGGGGCAGGAATTCCCGAACCTGACTGGCGGGACAGCTGTGATGAATGTGAACCACCATTTGTCCAAGCCCGTCTTGATCGGCGAAATTCGCGCCGATGGCCAGTTCGACATCATCAGCCAGACCGAAGAAGTGCCGGGTGAAGCCTGGTCGCCCTTCCTGGAAGAAAGCGCGACATTGGTCAGCGACTGGCAAGCGCTGGAATGCGGGATGTTCGACACTGCGACGGAAAGCTGCGTGCAACTCACATCGAACTACTGATCCAATCCGGTAGGGTGCGTGGTGTACCACGCACCTCACCCGCCTGTTCTCTGTTGAAAGTCCTTGCCCATGTCGCGCCTTCTGGCTCTGGTCGCGCTCCTGTTCTCCGTCGCCATAACGTCGCCACTGCAAGCTCAGACTGAAAGCGCGTCACCGCTGCAGGATGCGTTGCAGTCTGTCCAGCCTGACGTTGCCCGCCCCTCGCGCGCAACAGTTCCCGCTGTGCTGCAGGCCCTGATCGAAGCCGATGCGCCCGGAACAGTCGATTTCCTGCGCGCCTGGGGGGACCGCGAGGTCTATGTCCGCCCCGAGGACGGGCTGTTCTTCTATGCCACCGAAGCTCCTGACCGGATGTTGACGCTCATCGACATCGACACGGCCGATCCAGTCACCGAGGTCAGCAGCCGTGATGTCA
>SKSL01000227.1 GCA_007123015.1 Natronohydrobacter sp.
GCTGGAATTGCGCAAGGTCGCGACCCCGGATCGCGGCACGGTGCGGGGTTTGCGTGGCGTCGATCTGGTGTTGCGCGCGGGCACGATTACAGGGCTGGCAGGGGTGTCGGGCAATGGGCAGTCGGCTTTGGCCGATCTGTTCGCAGGGCTGGAGCGGCCCGAGACTGGTGAAATGCGGATCGCAGGCGAAGTGCCCGCGCAATGGTCGGTCACAGATGCGCTCGGCGCCGGGATCGCGCGCATCCCTGAAGATCGGCACAAGACTGGCACGATTGCCGATTTCACCCTGACCGAAAACGCCATTCTGGAACGCTACCGCGCAGCCCCTTTCGCGCGGCGCGGCTGGCTGAACTGGGCTGCGGCGCGGGATTTCGCGCAATCGGTGATCCGCGCCTATGATGTGCGCTGTCCGGGGCCAGAGGCGCGCATCCGCCTGCTGTCCGGCGGGAATATGCAAAAGCTGATCCTTGGCCGCGCGATGGCGGGCAGCCCGCAGGTCATTCTGGCCAATCAGCCAGTCCGGGGGCTGGATATTGGCGCGATTACCTTTGTTCAGACGCAGTTGCTGGCCGCGCGGGACCGGGGCGCAGCGGTGTTGCTGATTTCCGAGGATCTGGATGAAATCCTGACACTCTCGGACCAGATCCATGTGATCTCGGAAGGGCGTTTGTCACCTGCCTTCGCGCGCGGGACGATGAGTGCTGCGGAACTGGGGCGCTGGATGGCGGGCGAAGGGTTTGGGCGGGGGCGCGATGCGGCTTGAAGTGATTGCACGGCCCTCACCGCTGCGGCTGATTGGCTTTCCCGCCATTGCGCTGGGTTTGACCGTGCTTTTCGGATCGTCGCTGGCGCTGCTTGCCGGGGCCAATCCGTTCCAGACGCTGGGGCTGATCCTGCGCGGGGCCGCCGGGTCGCAATTCGCGCTGTTGGAGACACTGAACCGGGCGACGCCGCTCATTTTCACGGGTTTGGCCGTTGCCGTCGCCTTCCGTGCGAAGCTGTGGAATATCGGCGCCGAAGCGCAGCTTTATGCGGGCGCGCTGATGGCGGTTCTGCTGGGAACCGGCGCGTTGGGCTGGCCTTCGGGACTGCTACTGCCCGCGATGGCAGGGGCGGCGATGCTGGCAGGGGCGTTGGTGCTGCTGGGGCCTGCGCTGTTGAAAACGAAACTGGGCGTGGATGAAGTCGTCACAACGCTTCTGTTCAACTTCATCATGCTTTTGTTCATTTCCATGCTGCTCGAAGGGCCATTGAAAGACCCGATGGGCATGGGCTGGCCGCAATCCTCGCGGCTGGTGCCAGAGGCGCGTTTGCCGCGCATTGTCGAAGGGCTGCGGCTGCATTGGGGGTTCGGTCTGGCGCTGATCGCGGCTGTGGTGGTCTGGGTGATCCAGTCGCGCACGACCTTGGGCTATGAGATGCGCGCCGTGGGGCAGAACAAGCAGGCGGCGGAATTTGCGGGCATCCCGGTGGGTCGCGTGATCGTGAAAACCGCACTTCTGTCCGGCGGGCTGGCCGCGCTGGGCGGGTTTTCCGAGGTCGCGGGTCTGCGCGGAAACCTGACGCTCGATCTGTCACCGGGCTTTGGCTACACTGGGATCATCGTTGCCATGCTGGCGCTCTTGAACCCGATTGGCGTGGTGATCAGCGCGATTTTCGTGGCGGGAGTCTTTGTGGGCGCGGACAGCATGAGCCGCGCGGCAGGGGTGCCGACCTATATCGCCAATATCATGCTGGCAACGGCGCTTCTGACGATGGTTCTGGCCATCGCGCTGACGCGTTTCAGAGTGCGGTGGGACTGATATGGGCGAAATTCTGGAAATCCTTCTCTCGGCAAGCTTTTGGGCGGCAGTGATCCGCATCGCCTCGCCCCTGATCTTTGCCACGATGGGGGAATTGATCTGCGAACGCGCGGGCGTGCTGAACCTTGGCATCGAGGGGATCATGGTCGTGGGCGCATTCGCGGGTTGGATGACGGTCTATTCTGGCGGGGGCCTATGGACTGGCGTGCTGGTGGCCATGCTGGCGGGGATGCTGTTTGGCCTGCTGCATGGCACGCTGACGGTGCCATTCGGGCTAAGCCAGCACGTCGTGGGGCTGGGGATCACGCTTCTGGCCACGGCCAGCGCCTATTTCGCCTATCGTCTGGCTTTGCCGCGCGTCACGACCCCGCCGCGGATCGAGGCGTTTCAGCCGCTGCCCATCCCGATCCTGTCCGAGTTGCCGCTGATCGGCCCCGCGCTGTTCAACCAGACACCGCTGACCTATCTGGCCTTTGCGCTGGTCGGCGTCGTGTCCTTTGTGCTGTTCCGGACACCACTGGGTCTGGCCATTCGCGCGGCGGGCGAAAATCCGGCGGCAGTGGCGGCGCAGGGGCTGTCGGTCACGGCGCTGCGCATGGGGGCCGTGATGGTCGGGTCCGGGCTGATGGCGGTGGGGGGCGCGTTCCTGACCATGTCGGCATTCAACTCGTTTTTCTTCGAGATGGTCAATGGACGCGGCTGGATCTGCATCGCACTTGTCGTTTTTGGCGCCTGGATGCCGGGCAAGGCGCTTCTGGGCGCGGTGTTGTTTGGCATGTTCGACGCGCTGCAAATCCGGCTGCAACAGACCAGCATCGGCGCGGATATGCCCTATCAGATCTTCCTGATGATGCCTTTCGTGCTGTCCATCCTCGCGCTGGTGATCATGTCGCGCCGCGCCTCGGTGCCTGCCGCGCTGATGGTGCCATTCAATAAAGGAGAGCGCTGATGTTCGATCTGATCGTGAAGGGCGGCACGCTGCCTGATGGGCGTGTGGCCGATATCGGGATCAGGGGCGACCGGATTGCGGCTGTGGACCGGCTGGACGGGGCCGAGGCCGGACAGGTGATCGACGCGGCCGGCGATCTGGTCAGCCCGCCCTTTGTCGATCCGCATTTCCATATGGACGCAACGCTCAGCTACGGCATACCGCGCATCAACCAGTCGGGCACGCTGCTGGAAGGGATCGCGCTTTGGGGCGAGTTGAAGGCGATCGCCACAATTGACGAGATGAAGGCCCGCGCGCTCGACTATTGCGACTGGGCCGTCAGCATGGGCCTGCTGGCTGTGCGCACCCATGTCGATACGTGCGATCCTGACCTGAAAGGCGTGCAGGCGCTTCTGGATGTGCGCGAGACAGTGCGCCCCTATCTGGACCTGCAATTGGTGGCCTTCCCGCAGGACGGGCTTTTCCGCGACCCGAAAGCGCAGGCCCAGACGCTGCGCGCGCTGGATATGGGTGTCGATGTGGTCGGCGGCATCCCGCATTTCGAGCGGACCATGGAGGACGGACACGCGTCGGTCCAGGCGCTCTGCCGGATCGCGGCGGAACGCGGTCTGCCGATTGATCTGCATTGCGATGAAACCGACGATCCGATGTCGCGCCATATCGAGACGCTCGCGTCCGAGGTGATCCGCCATGGCTTGCAGGGGCGCGCGACCGGATCGCATCTGACCTCGATGCATTCGATGGATAATTACTATGTATCCAAGCTGATACCCATGATCGCGGAAGCACAGGTCGCGGCCCTGCCCAATCCGCTGATCAATATCGTGGTTCAGGGCCGCCATGACACATTCCCGAAACGTCGCGGGCTGACACGTGTCAAGGAATTGCGCGCGCAGGGCATAACAGTCGGCTGGGGACAGGATTGCGTGCTTGATCCGTGGTATCCGCTGGGCACTGCCGATATGCTGGATGTGGCTTTCATGGGGTTGCATGTCGCGCAGATGACCCATCCTGATGAAATGCGCGCCTGTTTCGATATGGTGACTGTGCAGAATGCCCGCATCATGGGGCTGGCCGAGTATGGGCTTGCGCCGGGGTCTCTGGCGTCGCTGGTCGTGCTCGATGCGGCCCACCCGGTTGAAGCCCTGCGCCTGCGCGCAGATCGGCTGGCGGTGATTGCCAAGGGTAAACTGGTTGCGCAGGCTGCGCGGCGCAGAGCTTGCCTGACGCTACCGGCACGGCCTGATCAGGTCAGTCGGCGGCACTGATGCTTGAAAAAACTGCTCTCGGCTGACAAGTCTCATTAAACGCCGCTTTACCTTTGGGATATATGTTCGATCTGAAATATCGGGCGGCGGATCCGAAATGCAGAAATGACTGAATTGACCACTGCGGCAAACCCACTGGACCTTCCTGACACTGCGCAGATATGGCTTGACGCGTTACCCGATGCTGCCTGCCTTGTCGATGTTGAGCTGCAGATCTGGCAGGCCAATTCTGCGTTTCAAGCGAAGTTGAACTGGGAAAAAGGTCAGCACCTGCCCGATCTGGTCCCGTCAAGCGATCACGGGACACTCAGTGACGCTCTGGCTCAACTGATCGCCAC
Organism: Natronohydrobacter sp.; assembly: GCA_007123015.1. GTDB lineage: Bacteria > Pseudomonadota > Alphaproteobacteria > Rhodobacterales > Rhodobacteraceae > Roseinatronobacter. The sequence goes on from SKSL01000227.1 coordinate 4,358, forward strand.
TGGCCAACATCAGACAGTCAGAACCCGAAGCAGCGATCAAAACGGGTTTGACTGTGATCAGACTTGGCATCTTGCATGGCTGGTCCCGTCCAAGGTGGTCCTGTGCACAACGCGCGAGTCATTCGGTGGTAAGGATCGGCTTCAGCAGGTCTGTGCCTCTATGCCCTATGGCCTTGCCGTTTTCGATGCAGACGGGCGGCTGACGCTATGTAACGATGCGTTACGCGACTTGCAAAAACCGATCAGCGATCTGATCCGTCCGGGCGTGCATCTGCGCGACGTGTTGCAAGCAGGGCTTGAACGTGCGTTCTACCTCGATGGTCTTGAAAACGGCGAGGAATGGATCCGGCAACACCTGCAGGCCGCGACGCCAACAGGTAGCGACGTGGTGCTTGCCCTTGCGGGCGGGCGATGGCTGCGCGTCTTGACCTATCCTGCACCCGATGGTGGGCGTATCGGTCTGAATTTCGACGTGACGGAACAGATCCGGGCGCAGCAACGCCTGGAGCAGGCGGAACGCAACACGGAACGCGCGCGCGGGCGCCTTGCTTCGGCAATTGAAGCACTGGAAGACGGGTTTGTCCTGTTCGGTCCGGAAGACTGTCTGATTCTGGCCAATGAACGCTACCGCGCCTTGCACGCGCCGATCCGCGACCAGATCACCCCCGGGGCGCGGTTCGAAGACATCTTGCGCGCGGGTCTGGCCTGTCAGCTCTTCCCCGAAGCAGTGGGTCGAGAAGAGGACTGGCTGGCGCGCAATCTTGCCCTGCCACCCCCTGAGGGGCATGAGCTGGAAGTGGCCTTTGCAGATGGGCGCTGGGTCCGGATTGTTGAACGCCCAACCCCGGAAGGGGGACGGGTTGGGCTACGGATCGATATCACGAAACTCGTCGCAAGCCGCCAGCGCGCCGAGATCGCCGAAGCCGAAGCGCGCAGATCCCGCGAGCGTCTGGCCGCTGCCATCGAAGCCTTGCAGGACGGTTTTGTGTTATTCGATGCGCAGGACCGTTTGGTCCTGTTCAACCGCCGGATGCGCGAATTGTATCCGAAAGCGGCCGCAACGCTCGCGCCGGGTATTTCCTTCGAGCAATTCCTGCGCCTGGCGATGGCGTCTGGCGAAATCGCCGATGCTGCGGGCCGCGAGGAGGACTGGCTCCTGGACCGCTTGCGGCAGCATGATGATTTTCAGGGCATGGTGGAACAGCATCTGACGGATGGTCGCGTCATGCGCATCTATGACAGCCCGACGTCAGATGGGGGCTGGGTCGGGCTTCGGACTGATGTGACCGAGCTGCATCAGGCGCGCGCGCGGGCCGAAGCCGCCAATCTGGCAAAATCCGAATTTCTGTCGAACATGAGCCATGAGATACGAACGCCATTGAATGGTATTCTGGGAATGGCGGATTTGCTAAGCGAAACCACGCTCGACACTGAACAAAGCGGCATGCTGGACACGATCCGCGAGTCCGGCTGGAGCCTGTTAGCGCTGCTCAACGATATTCTGGATCTGGCGCGTGTCGAATCCGGCAAAATGACGTTGGAATCGCGTCGCTTCGATCTGGCCGCGCTGATTGAGCGCGTGAAGGCCCTGCACGATGCGACGGCGCGGGCCAAGGGCATTGAGTTCAGCCTTGATCTTGCGCCGGGGCTTGCACGGTTCCGGATCGGGGATGAGACCCGCCTAGCGCAGATTTTGCATAATGTCCTTGGCAATGCTGTGAAATTCACCAATGCCGGGTCTGTGCATCTGGCGCTGCATGAGCGCGATGCCGGGGGGCTGGTGTTCAAGATCACTGATACCGGGATCGGTATGACAGAGGCACAATGCGCGCATGTCTTCGAGCCCTTTCAGCAGGCCGATGCCGGGACCACGCGGAAATTCGGCGGCACAGGGCTTGGCATGTCCATTGTACGCCGTCTTGTGGACATGATGCAGGGCAGCCTGACAGTTTCCAGCAGCCTTGGGGAAGGGACGCAGGTCACCCTGACCCTGCCTGTGCCTGCGGCTGGACCCGAGGACATTTTGTCTGATGCGCTGGCCGTGCAGGGCGATGTGCCCGCTCTGCCGCGCAGGCGGCATTCGGTTCTTGTCGCAGATGATAACGAGGTCAATTGCCGGATTCTTACGGCGATGCTTGGCAAGTTGGGCCTGCATGTGGAGATTGCGCGCGACGGGGTCGAGGCCTGCGAGATCGCGCGGCACAGGGATTTCGAGCTGATCTTGCTCGACGTCTCGATGCCCGTGATGGGCGGGGTCGAGGCCTTGGCCCAGATCCGGGATGATCACGCAGGGCACGGGCCGGCCATGCCCCGGGCGATTGCTGTCACAGCGAATGCCATGACCGAGCAGGTCGCCGAATATCGCGCGGCGGGGTTTGACGATGTGGTGCCCAAACCTGTCCGCCGCGATGCTTTGCGCGCAGCTATCCTGCGCCAACTTCCTGCTCTCCGCGCGGCAGAGTGAGCAAGTCGCGTCCGCGCGTCAGGATTTGCGGCGCAAGGCGTCTTGCAGGGCCGCCCCGAGAGCACCTTGTGCGTCATTTGGCGGCCTCTCAGGAACCGGCCGGGCCGCTTTGGGCCGCGCAGAGCCCGTCGGTGCGTTTTTGCCAGAAGATCTTTCCCCCTCGCGTCCGCTGGCCTGTGCCCCGCTTTCCTTGCGCATGCTCAGCCCGATACGTTTGCGCGGCACGTCGATCTCGGTCACGCGCACGCTGACGACATCGCCGGTTTTGACCACCTCATGCGGGTCTTTCACGAAACGGTCGGCCAATTGGCTGACATGAACCAGACCGTCCTGATGCACGCCGATATCGACGAAGGCCCCGAAGGCTGCGACATTGGTCACAGTCCCTTCCAGCCGCATGCCGACGCGCAGATCAGTGATTTCGTTCACCCCATCGGTGAAGCGGGCCGTGACAAAGGCCGGGCGCGGATCGCGGCCTGGTTTTTCGAGTTCCGCCAGAATGTCGCGCACTGTCGGCAGGCCGAACCTGTCATCGACAAAATCTTGCGCGCGCAGGCCCCGTAGCGCGTCACGCTGGCCCATGATCGCGCGGATATCGCGCCCGCAAGCCTGCACGATCTTGCGCGCGACCCCGTAGGCTTCGGGATGGACCGAGGTGGCATCCAGCGGCTCGGCACTCTCGCGCAGGCGCAGGAAACCGGCGGCTTGCTCAAACGCCTTCGGCCCCAGCCCGCTGACTTTCAGAAGCGCCTTGCGCGACGGGAACGCGCCATGCGTGTCGCGATGGGTGACGATAGACTGCGCCAGCGACGGCCCCAGCCCGGCCACCCGCGCCAGAAGCGGGGCCGAGGCCATGTTCACCTCGACGCCGACAGCGTTCACGGCATCCTCTACCACTGCATCGAGCGCTTGCGTCAGGCGGCGCTGGTCCACATCATGCTGATACTGGCCGACCCCGATGGATTGCGGCGTGATCTTCACCAGTTCGGCCAGCGGATCTTGCAGCCGCCGCGCAATCGACACGGCGCCGCGCAAGGACACGTCCAGCCCCGGAAACTCCGCTGCTGCGAGTTCCGAGGCCGAATAGACCGACGCCCCCGCTTCCGAGACGATCACGGAAGTCGGGCGCTGAGCCCCTTTCGGCAAGGTGGCTAGAGTTTCGCTGACCAGCTTCTCGGTCTCGCGGCTGGCCGTGCCATTGCCGATGGCGATCAGTTCCACCCCATGCGCGCGGATCAGGTGCAGGATCGCGGCCTGCGCCCCGCGCAGGTCATTGCGCGGCTGGAATGGGTAAAGCGTGTCTGTCGCGACCAGCTTGCCCGTCGCATCGACCACGGCCGCCTTGACGCCTGTGCGAATGCCGGGATCCAAACCCAATGTCGGGCGCGGGCCAGCGGGTGCTGCCAGCAGCAGGTCTTTGAGGTTGCGGGCAAAGACCGCGATCGCCTCTTGATGGGCGCGCTCGCGCAATTCGCCGAGCAGGTCGACATACATCGACAGGCTGAGCTTCACGCGCCAGGTCCAGGCAGCCGCCTTGCGCAGCCAGTCATCGCCCGGACCATCGCCGCGAATGCCGATGGTCGCCCCGATCATGGCAATCGCGCGTGGCACGCCGGTTTCGGCATCGGGCGCGATCTCGATGGTGACGATTTCCTCTTTTGCAGCGCGCAGGATCGCTAGCGCGCGATGGCCTGCGATCTTGGACCAGGGCTCTGCATGGTCGAAATAATCCGAGAATTTGGTGCCCTCGGCCTGCTTGCCCTCGATCACGCGCGAGGTGATCCGCGCCTCTGCCCGCATGAAATCGCGCAAGCGGCCCAGCACATCAGCATTCTCGCTCAGGCGTTCTACCAGAATATCCCGCGCGCCGGTCAGGGCCTCTTTCACCCCCGGCACAGCGTCGGACAGATAGCCCTGCGCCAGCTCCTCTGGCGTGGCGGCACGATCTGCCAGAATGCTCTCCAGCAACGGCTCCAACCCGTTTTCGCGCGCGATCATCGCCTTGGTGCGGCGCTTGGGCTTGAAGGGCAGGTAGATGTCTTCGAGTGCGGCCTTGGTGCCAGCACCTGCAATGGACCGTGCCAGTGCATCAGTCAGCTTACCCTGTTCGCGGATCGAGTTCAGGATGGTCTCGCGCCGCGCCTCCATCTCGCGCAAATAGGCCAGCCGGTCAGCGAGGGTGCGCAATTGCGTATCATCCAACCCGCCGGTCACCTCTTTGCGGTAGCGCGCCACGAAAGGCACTGTCGCGCCGCCATCCAGAAGCCCCACCGCCGCTGCGACCTGCGCAGGCGTGGCGTTGATTTCTGTGGCAATGGTGCGGGCGATGCGGGCAGGGGTGTCAGTCACGGTCAGGCCTTTCAGGTCAGGGATAGCCGTCTTATGCGCGCAGCAGAGCGGGCAGGGCAAGCACCTTGATCTGACAGAGTCGGGATCGGGCTTGGCGTCAGAGCGTGAATGCCTATATGACGCGGCTATGCGTCATTGCCCCTGAGAAGAGAACAAGGAAGCTTGAATGAGTTTTGGTGGACAAATCGCCTGGGATGACACTGTGCTGCCCTTCCAGCTGGATCGCAGTGACATTCGGGGCCGTGTCGCGCGTCTGGACACAGCGCTTGAGCGCGTGCTGGAAAAGCATGACTATCCGCCTGTGATCGAAGCGCTGGTGGCAGAAGCCGCCATTCTGACGGCGATGATCGGTCAGACCATCAAGCTGCGCTGGCGGCTGTCGCTGCAGATCCGTGGCGATGGGCCAGCGCGGCTGATCGCGACGGATTACTATGCCCCCGAAGAAGAGGGCGCACCTGCCCGCATCCGCGCCTATGCCAGTTTCGACTGTGACCGGCTGGAGTTGACCGCGCCGGGGTTTCCGCAGATCGGCAAGGGCTATTTCGCGATCCTGATCGACCAGGGGCCTGACATGACGCCCTATCAGGGGATTACGCCGATTGACGGCACCTCGCTGTCAGACTGCGCCGAGGCGTATTTCCAGCAATCCGAGCAATTGCCGACCCGGTTTTCGCTCAGCTTCGGGCGCGCGACCCTGCCGGGGCAGGTCGAGAAATGGCGCGCCGGCGGGGTGATGCTGCAGCATATGCCGCAAGCCTCTGGCACGACCCCACGCGAGCGCGAGGCGATTGCCGAGGATTGGAACCGCGCCAATCTGTTACTGGATACGGTGGAAGAGCTGGAGTTGATCGGCCCCAATGTGCAGCCGCCTGACCTGTTGTTCCGGCTGTTCCACGAGGAAACCCCGCGCGTCTTCGACCCGCAAGCGGTGCATTTCGGCTGTTCCTGTTCCGAGGACAAGGTGCGCCAAAGCCTGTCGATCTATTCGGCCAAGGATATCGCGACCATGACCACGCCAGAGGGCACAGTGACGGCGGATTGCCAGTTCTGCGGGGCGCATTATGTGATGGATCCGGCCTCACTGGGGTTTGAGGCGAAGGATGATGACGCCTGATCCCATCGCGGTGCTGCGCCGGGCGCTGGCCGCACCGGCCCGCCCGTCCAGCGATTATGACCTGAACCCCGGCACTGTGCTGCCCGCAGGGCGCGTATTGCGTCCTGCGGCGGTTCTGGTGGGGGTCGTGCCGCAGACCGGGCAAGTGGTGTTGACCAAGCGCGCCTCGCATTTGCGCCACCATCCGGGCCAGATCGCCTTTCCGGGGGGGCGGCAGGATCCGGGTGATCCGGACCTGATCGCGACCGCCCTGCGTGAAGCACGCGAGGAAATCGGCCTGCCTGCGGATGCGGTCGCAATCCTTGGCACTCTGCCTGCGCATGAGACGGTGACCGGCTATCAGGTGACCCCTGTTCTGGCGCAGATCACAGGGGGCTTTGACGCGCGGCCTGATCCGGGTGAAGTGGCCGAGGTGTTCTCTGCGCCGCTGTCGCATCTGCTTGACCCCGCGCGCTTCCGGGTTGAGCGCGGGACTTGGCGCAATTACTATGTCGTGCCCTGGGGGCCGTATTACATTTGGGGGGCGACCGCGCGGATCCTGCGCGGGCTGGCGGATCGGGTGGGGCCATGAAGCTCAGTGCTGACTGGCTGGCTGCGCCGTCGGTGCAAGGGGTGCTTGGGGTGCTGACGGGCGCAGGGCATCAGGCCTATGTCGTCGGCGGCTGCGTGCGCAACACGCTGATGGACCTGCCTGTGACCGATATCGACATTGCCACGGATGCGCGGCCTGAACAGGTGATTGCTCTGACCGAAGGCGCAGGGCTGCGCGCGGTGCCGACCGGGATCGCGCATGGCACTGTGACAGTGGTGACGGGCGGACAGGGGTTCGAGGTCACGACCTTCCGTGCGGATGTGGACACGGATGGGCGGCACGCGACTGTCGCCTTCTCGGACGATCTGGCAACCGATGCCGCGCGGCGCGATTTCACGATGAATGCGCTTTATGCGCGGGCCGATGGGTCCGTGATCGACCCGATGGGCGGTCTGCCCGATCTGCTGGCGCGGCGCGTGCGCTTCGTGGGCGACCCGCGCGCGCGCATTGCCGAGGATTATCTGCGCATCCTGCGGTTTTTCCGGTTCCACGCGCAATATGGCGACCCGGCACAGGGGTTGGAGGCCGAGGCGCTGGCGGCATGTGCCGCAGGCGCGTCCGGGCTGGTGCGGCTCTCTGCCGAGCGGATCACGAGCGAACTGCGCAAGTTGCTGGCCGCCCCGGACCCGGCCCCGGCTGTAGCGGCAATGGCACAAACTGGGGTCTTGGCGCGGGTGCTGCCGGGGGCCGATCCGCGCGCGCTGCCAGTGCTGGTGCATCTGGAAGCCGGGCTGCCCCCGCACGCCTTGCGCCGTCTGCTGGTGTTGGGGGGAGAGACCGCGCATCTGCGGCTGACGAGGGTTGAGGCGCGCGATCTGGCCCGCGCGCGCGACGCTTTGGGCGATATGCGCGGGGCGGCGGAATTGGGCTACCGGCTGGGCGCGGACCTGGCGACAGATGTAATTCTTGCCCGCGCGGCGCTGTTCGAGGCGCCTTTGCCGCCTGATTGGCAGAGCGAGGTTGCGCGCGGGGCGGGGGCCGTGTTTCCAGTGCGCGCGCGCGATCTGCCGGATCTGTCCGGGCCTGAGTTAGGGGCGCGGTTGAAGGAATTGGAGGCGCGTTGGGTGGCGTCGGGGTTTGCGTTGGACCGGGATGCGCTGATGGGGTGAACCCCTATTTCAGCTCTACCCCTGTCTTTTCTTTGATCTGTGTCTTCAGATAGCCAAGTGCGATCTGTTTCAGAATATCCAGAGTGGCATTGCCGCCAGCAGTCGCGATGGTGTCTTTTGTTCTCTGCCAGACACCTTCATCCCGCATCGCATCTAGGAAATCGTGCCCAGCGTTCGTAAGTCTATGAAAACCATGATTAAGATCTTTCGCTAGGCCAGCATCGCAGAGCAACTCCATATGATAAACTCTTTTAATTGCTACACGATTAGAAAACCCTTTCGAGGCATCGAAGCCGTAACCCTCAGAGGCTTCCATCTCGAAAAGTAACTGCCGGATGTAATCATTATCCCGCTTCACCGCTTCCCCCGCCGCTTCACCCCACCACGCTGCCCCGGCCTGCCCGCTGTCGAACGCGGCTTGACCGCGTGATCGACCGCTTCCTCCACGGCGGACTGCCGCGCCAGCGGGTCATCGGCAATCGCCAGTTCCACCGCTTCCAGCCGCTTGATCTCATCACGCAACCGCGCGGCTTCCTCGAATTCCAGATTTTCAGCCGCCTTGCGCATATCCGTGCGCAGCCCTTCCAGATGGGCTTGCAGATTGGCACCGGGTTTCACTTTCTCGACCTGCGCCGTCACGCGGGCCATATCCGTGTCGCCCTGCCACAGCCCGGCTAGCACATCTTCAACATTTTTACGGACTGTTGTCGGTGTGATCCCGTGTTCCAGATTATAGGCGATCTGCTTTTCGCGCCGCCGATTGGTTTCGGCCAGCGCGCGTTCCATCGAGCCAGTGATGCGGTCCGCATACATGATCACGCGGCCATCCGCATTGCGCGCTGCGCGCCCGATGGTCTGCACGAGGCTTGTTTCCGAGCGCAGGAACCCTTCCTTGTCGGCATCCAGAATGGCCACCAGCCCACATTCGGGGATATCCAGCCCCTCGCGCAGCAGGTTGATGCCGATCAGCACGTCGAACGCGCCCAGACGCAGGTCGCGCAGGATCTCGATGCGCTCGA
>SKSL01000242.1 GCA_007123015.1 Natronohydrobacter sp.
CTGACCCAACCGTCTCCTCAACCATGCCAAGATGCGTGTCGTGCAACAGTGCGATACCATCAAACGGACAACTCGGGCCAAAATGCCCGGAGCTTTGCCCCTGTTCCGCCGAAGCTGCGGAAATCCCACGGCTTCAGATCCTGTACCCGGTGCGTGCCCGCATCTGCCTGCTGGAAGCGGAACACATCCGCCATCGGCCCGCCCCACGGCTTATTCATGCCTGCGCCCCCGTCAAGTACATCATCCACGCCTGCGCGCGGATCCAGCTCTCGCAGCGCAGGCGCAGTGTTGCAGATGAATTCGGCCGATTGCGCGAAAGCTTGCACCACGTCTGCGCGGGACGCGCCCAGTGGACAAGTCCTGCACGACAAGACAGGTCCGGGCAGAGTTGCCTTGTTTCAAAGGTGAATGAAGATAAGGCCTGACAGAAAATCCAGTCAGAAGAATGGTTTGATGCACTCCGGGCACCACTCAAAGCGATCCTGTACCGCATTCATATGCTTGGACTGGCATACCCGTTCCCAAATGCGTGACAAACAGGTGTGGCTGGCTGTGAAACGAGCTGGTTTCCCGACTGCAAATGGAAGTCACGATAGAGCATTTGACGACAGGTGATTGGGGACATAACGCCCGAGATTGCCAAAAAACGACAGCGCTCATGTCGCTTTTTGTCAAGATTATGTCTCGCGAACCTTTTCCAATCCTCATGAAGTTGTTACGCTACCATTAAGTTTTCAATCTGATCCAAGCATTCTCATCGCGTTTTGGCGCGTTGCGGGCCCGCCATCGCCTTGAAAATATGCTGGACCCACAACTCGGAGGACAGAATGTCAGAAGACGTTACTGCTGAGGGTTTACGCCCTCCTGAAGGACCAGCTGATATCATCGAGACCGATTATGAGATCGGACAAGACAATGTACGCCCTTTCGGTCTTGATATCCACAATCCTGTTTTCCTGATTTCCGGGCTGACGGTTGTCGCCTTCGTCATCCTGACGCTGGCATTCCAGACGCAGGTCGGCCCTGCCTTCACCGCCTTGCGCAATTTTCTGACCTCGAATCTTGACTGGTTTTTCCTGATCGCCGGCAATATCTTCGTGATCGTCAGTCTGGGCCTGATGATCTCGCCGCTTGGAAAAGTGCGCATCGGAGGGGCCGATGCAACACCGGATTACAGCTATGTCGGCTGGTTTGCGATGCTCTTTGCCGCCGGGATGGGCATCGGGCTGATGTTCTTCGGGGTGCTTGAACCAGTCTATTATTTCGGCACACCCTGGGGCGATCAACCGCTCGGACGCGATATCGGGATCGTGGATGGTGTCGTGGCCGATCCGGCGACACTGGAAGCTGCCACGCGTACAGCTATGGCCGCAACGATCTATCACTGGGGGCTGCACCCCTGGGCCATGTATGCCATCGTTGCGCTGTCGCTGGCGATATTCGCCTATAACAAGGGCCTGCCGCTGACTGTGCGCTCGATGTTCTACCCGATCTTCGGCGAGCGTGTCTGGGGCTGGACCGGGCATGTGATCGACATTCTGGCCGTGTTCGCCACGCTTTTCGGGCTGGCCACATCGCTTGGGATCGGGGCGCAGCAAGCGAATGCGGGTCTGAGCTATGTCGCGGGGATTGAGGTATCTGTCACGGCACAGGTCATCCTCATCATCGGCATCACGGCACTGGCCCTGATTTCGGTCCTGCGCGGGCTGGATGGGGGCGTTAAGCGGCTGTCGGAGTTCAACATGGTTCTGGCGGCGATACTGTTGCTGTTCGTGATCCTTGTCGGTCCGACGCTGAGCATCCTGACCGGCTTTTTCGGCAATATTGGCGCTTACTTCAGCGAAATCCTTGCGCTGTCAAACCCGGTCGGGCGCGAAGATGATGGCTATCGTCAGGGCTGGACCGCCTTCTACTGGGCCTGGTGGATCAGCTGGTCACCTTTCGTGGGCATGTTCATCGCCCGTGTCAGCCGGGGCCGGACTGTGCGCGAATTCATCTTCTGCGTCCTGGTCATCCCGACGCTGGTTTCCGTGCTGTGGATGACATCCTTTGGTGGCACGGCGATCCAGCAAGTGATCGAGCGGGCCACAGAAAGCGCTGTCTATGGCTATGTCATTGACGCCTACACGCCGGAACTGTCGCTCTTCGGGATGCTCTCGGAACTGCCACTGGCGGCGCTCACATCCTGGGTCGCGATCATTCTGGTGATTGCCTTCTTTGTCACCTCGTCGGATTCGGGCAGCCTGGTGATCGACACGATCACCGCAGGCGGCAAGATCGACGCACCTGTGTCGCAGCGGATTTTCTGGGTGACATTTGAAGGGCTGGTCGCCGCAACATTGCTGATCGGTGGCGGATTGGTGGCACTTCAGGCGATGGCGGTCTCGACCGGCTTTCCCTTTGCGATCGTATTGCTCTTGGGCTGCTGGGCATTGATCAAGGGACTGCTGTCCGAACCGCGATAAGCGCAACCAGATGCCCAGATCACAAGGGCCGGCGCGCCACGCGCCGGCCCTTTTTTCCACGCGGCGGGTGAGTGTCTGCAAAAGCAGCGAAACCCGCGTGTCAGGGCCATAAACCGCTGCAAGGGCTTCCCTTCGCCAAGCCCCGCGCGCTAAAGTGGGGCATAACCCCAAGCGCGACAGGACACACGCAATGGCGATTCATGCCAGCATCCACCATCTGACCCATTATCGCTATGACCGCCCGGTCAGCCTTGGCCCGCAGATCATCCGCCTGCGCCCGGCCGCGCATTCGCGCACGCGGGTCATCGCGCATAGTCTGAAAGTCTCGCCGCAGCCGCATTTCGTCAATCACCAGCAAGACCCCTATGGCAATTGGCTGGCGCGTTTCGTTTTTCCCGAACCCGTGACCGAATTCCGCATCGAGGTCGATCTGGTCGCGGATATGTCGATCTACAACCCGTTCGATTTCTTCGTCGAGGAAAGCGCGGAACACTGGCCCTTCGAGTATCCGACAGAGCTTAAAGAAGATCTGTCGATCTACCGCACGCCCGAGCCCGAAGGCCCAATGCTGGCGCAATTCATCGGGGGCATTGATTTCACCCGCACACGGACAGTGGATTTTCTGGTCGGGCTGAATGCCCGGATCGCGCAGGACGTAGAGTACACGATCCGCATGGAACCCGGTGTGCAGACACCGGATGAGACGCTGGAGAAGCGCCTCGGGTCCTGCCGTGACAGTTCCTGGCTTCTGGTGCAGGTGCTGCGGCATCTGGGCTTTGCGGCGCGGTTTGTGTCGGGGTATCTGATCCAGCTTGCGCCAGATGTGAAATCGCTCGATGGTCCTTCGGGGACCGAGGTTGATTTCACCGATCTGCATGCCTGGGTCGAAGTCTATCTGCCCGGTGCGGGCTGGATCGGGCTGGACCCCACCAGCGGCTTGCTGACCGGCGAAAGCCATATCCCGCTGGCCGCCACCCCGCATTACCGCAATGCCGCGCCGATTTCGGGCGGCTTTGCATCCGCAGGTGCGCCCAAGGTCGATTTCGCTTTCGACATGCAGGTGCGGCGTGTGTCGGAGCATCCGCGCATCACCAAGCCTTTCAGCGATGAGGCCTGGGAGAAGCTGAACGCCACGGGTCGCAAGGTCGATGACACGCTGAACGCGCAGGA
>SKSL01000138.1 GCA_007123015.1 Natronohydrobacter sp.
CCCGAGCCCGGAACCACCATGGCGCGCTTGACCTTGATCTTGCGGCCCTTCAGGATTTTGGCGGCCGCGCGCAGATCCTCGATCCGGCCATTGGTGCAGGACCCGATGAAAACTGTGTCGATCTCGATATCGGTCAGTTTCATGCCCGGTGTCAGGCCCATATAGTCGAGCGCACGCTGCGCGGCGCCAACCTTGCCGCCAGTGAAGCTGTCAGGGTCCGGCACTGTGGCGGTGATCGGCAGCACATCTTCGGGGCTGGTGCCCCAGGTCACCACTGGGGCGATATCTTCGCCTTTGAGCGTCACGACCTTGTCCCAATGCGCATCGGGGTCGGATTTCAGCGTCTTCCACCAAGCCAGCGCCGCATCCCATTGCGCGCCTTTGGGTGCATGCGGGCGGCCCATGACATAGTCGAAGGTCTTCTGGTCGGGGGCGATCAGACCTGCGCGTGCACCGCCTTCGATGGCCATGTTGCACACGGTCATGCGGCCTTCCATCGACAGATCTTCAATCGCTTGCCCGCAATATTCGATCACATAGCCCGTGCCGCCAGCGGTCCCGGTCGCGCCGATCACCGACAGCGTGATATCCTTGGCGGTCACACCCGGCGCAAGGCGGCCTGTGATCTCGACCTTCATGTTCTTCGATTTCTTCTGGATCAGCGTCTGAGTGGCGAGCACATGCTCGACTTCAGACGTGCCGATCCCATGCGCCAGCGCACCGAAAGCGCCATGTGTAGCCGTGTGGCTGTCACCGCAGACGACCGTCATGCCGGGCAGGGTCCAGCCCTGTTCGGGGCCGACGATATGCACGATGCCCTGACGCACATCATTGACCGGGTAGTAATGCACACCGAATTCGCGGGCATTCTTGTCCAGCGCCTCGACCTGGATGCGGCTTTCCGGGTTTTCGATCCCCTGCGCGCGATCCGGCGTCGTGGGCACATTGTGGTCCGGCACTGCGATGGTCTTTTCCGGTGCGCGCACCTTGCGCCCGCTCAGGCGCAGCCCTTCGAAAGCCTGCGGGCTGGTCACTTCGTGCACGAGATGGCGATCGATATACAGCAGGCAGGTGCCATCTGCATCTTCATGGACGACATGCGCGTCCCAGATCTTGTCATAGAGGGTCTTGGCCATTGGTCACAACTCTTGGCTGGAAAGAAGAATAGGCTTGCGAGAGCGGCGCAGCGGATGCGCGCAGACACTAGCGAAGTCGTGCAAGCACGGACCGGGCTTCGCGCTGAAAGCGCTGCGGCAGGCGCGCGTGATCAGTCATGTCGAAAAAGCGAGTCATGTCCGCTCGATACGCCGAATCCGCCCGTAAGGCAACGGGTTTGGGCGACAGATACCCTGCGCGGGCTTCTGCCGAAGCCTGCTTTGCCGCGTTGCAAACATCAGATGAAATATTGAGAAGCTCTCTTGCAGATGCTATATTTGACTTTCTTGATCTTACCGGAGGACAGTTCTCTGTCTTACACTGATACGACCAGCGTCGCCGCCCCGACAGAGACCGCGCCCGCCTCAGAGCCTACGAGTGATGCCATATTCGCACTTGTTCTGGCGTCTCTGGAAGATGACAAGGCTGAGGATATCGTCACAATCGACCTGCGCGGCAAAACAGCGATCGCCGACCATATGGTGATCTGTTCCGGTCGCTCGACCCGACAGGTGTCCGCCATCGCGCAGAAATTGCTGGACCGCCTGAAAGAGACATTTCGCCTGACTGCGCGCTGCGAAGGCAAGGATGTCGGCGACTGGGTGCTGATCGACACGGGCGATGTGGTGGTGCATGTGTTCCGCCCGGAAGTGCGCGACTTCTACCAGCTTGAGAAGATGTGGATTGGCGCGGATGGCTCTTCGGCCAGCTGATGCGGGTGCATCTTTGTGCTGTCGGGCGCTTGCGCAAGGGGCCAGAGCGTGCGCTGATTTCCGACTATCTGGGGCGGTTCGGCCGGATCGGGCGGCAGTTGGCACTTGGCCCCTGCCTTGAGCATGAGGTCGATGAGCGCAAGGCCAGTTCCATGTCGGCCCAGGCCCAGGCTCTGACCCGTGTGGTTCCGGATGGCGCGACCGTCATCGCGCTGGATGAGCGCGGCGATGGGCTGAATTCACGCGATCTGGCGCTCTATCTTGCAAGGCTGCGCGATGCGGGGCAGTCAGATGTTGCCTTCGTGATCGGCGGTGCAGACGGGCTGGACCCGGAATTTCGCGCAACCGCCCAGCGCCGGATTTCACTGGGCACGATGGTCTGGCCGCACATGCTGGTGCGGGTCATGCTGGCCGAACAGCTTTACCGCGCGGCCACGATCCTGTCGGGCAGCCCGTACCACCGGGATTGAAAAAACCAGAGCCTTTTGGGCTCTGGTCAGGGGAGACAGGACAGGCGAGGGAAACCCTGTCCCGGAGGAAAGCTTGCGAAAGCGCCTACCAGCTGTCAGCCATGCGATGGCCGAATTTCTCGACCAGAAAATCGATCAGCGCGCGGACCTTGGGTTGCGTGTAACGCCCCGAAGGATAGACGGCATAAAGACTTTGCACATCCTGCGGCAGTTCTGGCATGACATCTTCGACCAGCCCGGATTTCATCGCGTTCGCGTACAGAAAACTTGGCAGATAGGCGATCCCCAGCCCGTTAATGGCCGCATTCAGTAGGGACTGGCCATCATTCACCGAGAACCAGGTCGAAGACCGCACTTGCCGCACTTCGCCCGAAGGGGCCGTGATCTTCCAGACCGAACTTGCTGCATTATGCGAGTAATAGAGCAGACGGTGGGTGTTCAGATCATCGATCCGGGCCGGGCGACCATGTTTGGCCAGATACCCCGGCGCGGCGATCAGGCGCTGCGAGGCTTCGCAAATCTTGCGCGCCCGCAGGCTTGAATCGTCCATCTCGCCCATGCGGATGGCCAGATCGAACCCTTCGGAAATCAGCTCGATGAAGCGGTTCTTCAGCACCATATTGACCGAAACATCCGGGTAGCGGTTCAGAAACTCGCCCAGAACGGGCGAAAGATGCGTGGCACCGAAATCCGTCGGCACAGCAATGCGCAAAATCCCCGAGGGGGCCGATTGCATGGCCGTGACCAGACTATCTGCCTCGCCCGCGTCATTGAGCACACGGCGGGCGCGGTCGTAATAGGCAAGGCCGATATCAGTTGGAATCACACGCCGGGTGGTGCGGTTCAGCAGGCGCGCCCCCAGACGGGCCTCCAGCGCCGAGACATGCTTCGAAACTGCGGATTTCGAGATCCCCAGCTTGCGCGCTGCATCTGTGAACCCGCCCTGATCCACAACTGTGGCGAAGGCTTCCATCTCGGTTAGTCTGTCCATCACGCATCCCTACGTATCCCGCGTCCTGCAAGTTTCACTGTCGTCACCAATTTGGGCAAGAATACGGTCGCGAGCCGACAGCACTGCGACAATGCGCAGATTTCAGGCGGATATCGTTCGAAATGGTCAACAGCGGTCCCGCAGGCGTATTCGGATGCTGACAGGGTTCAAAGTCCGAAGCTCGTGAACGGGACATAGCGCACCCGCGTTCCGGGTGTGATCGAAATCGCGTGATCCGGCAATTCGACCAGCCCTTCGGCCCAGCTCAAGCCGCTGATCCGTCCGGATCCTTCCGAGGCAAAGACCTCGACCGCGCCCTGGCTGTCCAGCCGCGCGCGCAGATATTCGCGCCGTCCCGGTTTCTTCTTTTTGCTGAAGGCGGCGGGCAGGTCGAAGCCTTGCGGGCTGATCCAGCCGCTGCCTGCGAGCGTTGAAAGTGCCGGGCGTCCAAAGATCAGCGTACAGACGAAGGCCGCAACCGGATTGCCCGGCAAGCCGATGACAGGGACACCATTCCAAAGTGCCAGCGCCAGCGGTCTCCCCGGCTTGAGTGCGATCCGCCAACTGGTCAGGTGCCCATGCTGGCGCAACAGGCGCGAGATATGATCCTCATCCCCGGCCGAAGCCCCGCCAGAGGTCAGGATCACATCGCAGCTTTCCGCCGCCTGATCGAGGGCCTTTGCGATGGTGGCCTCATCATCGGGCTGACACCCCAGATCGACCGGCTGATAGCCCCATTTGCGCGCGATTTCCAGCAGCATGGGGCGGTTCGCGTCGTAAATCTGGTGCGGTGCGGCAGCATGACTGGGGTCGGGCAGAATCTCGTCACCCGTGGACAGCACGCCGACGCGCAGTTTGCAGTGGACCGTCAGGTGATCAAGGCCCAGCGCAGAGGCCAGCGCCAGATCCGCCGGGGTCAGGATGCGACCAGTTTGCAGAAACGTGTCACCCGCAGCGATGTCCTCGCCTGCCTTGCGGGTATTGGCGCGCGGTTTCACCGGGCCATCAAAGGCCACCCGCGCCCCGTCGCTGGCGCAATCTTCCTCCAGCACGATCGTATCGACGCCTTGGGGCAGGATCGCGCCGGTCAGGATGCGGATGGCGTGACCCTGTGGCACCGTCTGCGTGTAGGGCTGCCCGGCTGCTGCGCGGCCCGCAACCAAGGGCAGCGTATGAGGGCCGTCGCCGCCCAGTGCGGCATGGGCGCAGCCATAGCCATCGACCGCCGAATTTGGCGCAGGTGGGTTGGCGCGGCGGGCAATCAGGTCCTGGGCAAGGATGCGCCCGCCTGCCTGCGCTGTCCTGATCTGCTCTGGTGTGGTGACGGAACTGAGCGCTGCGCGCAGCCGGTCCATGGCGTCATCTACCGGCACCCAATCCACGCCTTGCGGCATGGCGAAACAGTCATTGCGCAGGCGCGGCGGGATCAGGTCGGGTTGGGTGAGGCTGGCCAGCAGTGCCGCGCCATGCCCTGCTCCAAGGATCCAGCCTTCTTCGCGTAAGGTGTCTGGCGGGGCTTCGGGCTGCATCATTGCGGCCAGATCGACGCTGTGGAAGGCGCGCGCCAGCAGATCGACCTGCGCGGCATCCTTGCAGGCGTAACCTGTGCTGTCCTGCACGGCCTTGTCAATCAGCGAGAGATAGGTTTCGGCAAGGGTGATCGGGGCGGCGCGATCTTCCATCGGCCAGACGGCCAGCGCATCGCCAAACGCGGCGCGCAGACGCGCCAGATGCGCTTGGCCCAGCAGGCTTTGCGAGCCGACAGAGCCTGTTGTGTAGAGCTTCCACATCGGGTGCGCGCCGGAACAGAGCGCCTCGGTCGCGCGCAATTCGGCCAGCCCGTGACCGTGGCGCAATGTGCCCTTGCTGGGCAGGTCGGGCAGATCAAGCGTGTCGGGCCTGCCCCAGAACGGGCCAAGGCCGGGGAAATGGCGGTTGATCTCGGCCGCGACCTGAAAGCGGTTGTTGCGATTTTTCGTATCATCCTCGATCCGGGCGGCCAGCCAGTCCCAGACCGCAAGCGCGCTGGGCTGGCCCGTCAGATGCGCGGCGAAACCCTTGGGAAAGCCGAAGCCGATATCGAAACTGATCAGCAGGCGCTGGTGTCGCGCAAGCATGTCCTGCATTTGGTCCTGCAGATGCGCGAGAGCCTCGGTCCGTGTGGCGAAATTCTGCGGCGGGGTGGCGATTGCACCGGCAGACCCGATCCAGATCGAATCGGCGCCGCGCTTGGGGGTCGAATTGGCGGACCAGTCCACGACAAGGATGCGGTCGAAGCTCATCCCTGCACCCCCAGATCGCCTAGGATGAAATCTGCAATTGCCTGCGTGTCGTTCAGATCAAGCAGCGGCAGATCGACCCCCTCCAGCACTGTATCCGACGCGACGGCACGGATCGTGGCATTGCTGCGCGCGAGCAGGTCGCGCCCGGCGGCGGCGCGATAGGCCTCAATCTTGGGATGGGGGGCGCGCTTGTAGCCTTCGATCAGCACCAGATCTACGGGGGAAAGACGAGTGAGCAATTCGGCGAGCGGCGGCTCAGGCGCATTGCGCAATTCATGCATGACGGCCCAGCGGCGCGGCGAGGACAACACGACCTCGGTCGCGCCAGCGGTCCGGTGGCGGTAGGAATCGCGGCCCGGATGGTCGATTTCCGTGTCGTGATGGGCGTGTTTGACAGTCGAGACCCGCAGCCCCCGCGACACCATCTCGGTGACCAGCCCCTCCATCAGCGTGGTCTTGCCCGTGTTCTTCCAGCCCGTGACGCCGTAGATCTTCATGCCTGCCCTGCGATCTGTTCGGCGATGGCAATATCGTCAGGCGTGTTGATGTTGAAGAAGGGATCGAACGGGTCGGTGCCGAATTCTGCTGTCCCTGCGCCGTGTTGGTCTGTCCAGAGCACGACCTTGCGCAAGCCCCCGACCAGCGCCGCGCGCAGGTCATCGCGCAAAGCGACCGGCCAGAGCCCGAATGTCGGGTGCCGCCAGAGCTTGCCCCCTTCGCGCGTCGCGGCCAGCGCCAGACTGCTTGGCCCCGCCGCGGCCTGCAACTGCGCCACCAGATCGCGCGGGAAAAACGGCGTATCGGCGGCGACCGAGACGACAGCCTCCGCGCCCTGCGCCGCCGCCCAATCCATGCCCGCAAGCACCCCGGCCAAGGGGCCGGGCCAGTCAGGCAGGCTGTCTGGCAGCACGGGCAGGCCGTATCCGGCAAAGCGTGCGGGATCGCCATTGGCATTCAGTGCGATCTGGCCCACCTGTGGGCGCAGGCGATCCAGAACATGATCCAGCAGCGGCTGGCCCGCAACTTCACGTAGCCCCTTGTCACCGCCGCCCATCCGCGTGGCCTTGCCCCCGGCCAGAATCACCCCGAAAGGCGTCATGCCCCGGCCCCCTTGCGGCGGTGTTTGCGATCCTCGTCCGGCACGGCCCGCAGATCAGCATCCCGGATCAGCCGTTCTTCGCCCGACAGACAGATGAACCGCTGCCCGCGCATCCGCCCGATCAGCGTCAGCCCGACTTGCCGCGCGATTTCCACCCCCCAGGCCGTGAAGCCTGAGCGCGAGGCCAGCACTGGAATCCCCATTTGCGCGGTCTTGATCACCATTTCCGAGGTCAGCCGCCCCGTGGTGTAGAGGATCTTGTCCGCCCCCGCGACACCATGGCGGAACATATAGCCCGAGATCTTGTCCACAGCATTATGCCGCCCGACATCTTCCATGTAGCAGAGCACCTGATCACGCTGGCAGAGCACCGTGCCATGTATCGCCCCGGCTTCCAGATAGAGGGAGGGCAGCGTGTTGATCTCTTTCGCCAGCGCATAAAGCCAACTGGTGCGGATTTCCGCAGGGGGCAGGGTCAGCCCTTCCAGCCCCTCCATCATGTCGCCAAAAACCGTGCCCACAGCGCAACCCGAAGTGCGGGTCTTTTTCTTGACCTTTTCCTCATAGCTGGTCTGGCGTGTGGTGCGCACGACGACAACCTCCAAATCCTCGTCATACTCGACCGCTGTGACAGTATCATCGGCGCGCAGCATGCCCTGATTGCGCAGAAAGCCAAGCGCCAAATAATCCGGGTAATCGCCGATGGTCATCGCCGTGACGATTTCCTGCGCGTTCAGATAGATGGTCAGCGGCCGCTCTTCGACCACGCGGATGGTCTGTAGTGCGCCTGTCTGGTCGCGGCCCTCGACAGGGCGGGTCAGGCGTGGGTCGTGCGGATCGGGCAAGTGGCGCGGGGCGTCATGCATTGCTGTCTGGTCCAATGGCCGGTTTCGGGATAGATGATACATAACACCGGCAAAAGCAAAGGGCATGGCCATGTTGGGCTATTTCACAGCAGAGGGGCGCGGGGTCGCCGACAAATTGCTGGCTGATCTGGCGACAGACCTGATCGCGCGCGGGGTGGATGTCGCAGGGGTTGTCCAGATCAACCGCGAAACGCAGGCTGATCGGCTGTGTGACATGGATCTGCAGGTGCTGGGCCATGACCATCATGTGCGGATCAGTCAGAATTTGGGAGCGCATGCACGCGGTTGCCGTCTGGATCCCTTCGGGCTGGAAACGGCAGTCGGTTTGGTCGCGGCCGATCTGGCCCGCAAGCCGGCCCTGCTGATCCTGAACAAATTCGGCAAATCCGAACTGGAAGGCCGCGGGTTTCGCGACGTGATCGGCCAGGCGCTTTGCGCGGATGTACCTGTCCTGACCGCCGTGAACAAAGCCAATCTTCAGGGCTTTCTGGGTTTCGCAGATGGTATGGCCGAAGAACTGACGCCCGAGCTTTCCGTAGTGCTCAACTGGTGCGCGCTGTTCGCCTCACAGCGTTTTGCCTAGCAGAATCACCGCATCGCGTCTAACTGTTAACACTCGTGAAAGGGCGTGTCAGCAGTGTGAGGAGTCTATGAACAGCATAGCGGACCAAGAGAAGACCAAAGAGACGACTGCAATATCGGCGTCAGAGTCGATGCGTGGCAAGGATATTCCGCTCTCAAGGCTCGCTCAACCGCCCGCGCAAGTGATGGCGCGGTTCTGTTTTCGCCCGTGGTCCGCACAGGATGCCGCGCTCTACCAGGGGCTTCTCGATAATCCCGAATTGTGGCGCTACATGCCCGAGGATTACCCGGGCAAGATCACGCCGGATCTGGCGCAGACACTGATTGATCTGTCCGGGCAAGCCGCCTATCACAAAGTGCGCGCTGTCGAATATCGTGGCCAGGTTGTGGGCCAGACACGGATGCAATGGCACTCTGATGTGACCCCGCCGCAATCTGCCGAAATCAGCTATTGGCTGGGGCGTGACTATTGGGGGCTTGGTCTGGCCGCCCCGATGATCGCCCTGTTTTCTTGGCGCTGCCTGAGCATCTTTCCTGCCCTCTCGACGATTGTTGCACGCGTTCACCATGATAACACCGCATCGCAGCGTGTGCTGCAGCGTCTGGGCTGGCGTCAGATCAGAATTGACGGGGATTGGCTGGTATTCGAGACCACGCGCAGTGACGGGATTGACTGGTCCAGATTGCGCGACCCTGACCCACTGCGCGCCTGATCGAAAATTCGACCGGACAGGCCTGTGCCTATCTTGCAACAGCGCGTCCGTCCTCCCACATAAGCGTCAAGGCTCAGTCCGGCGATGTGCTGTTTGGCAGGCATCGCCGTTATAGCGGGCGCTTATGAAGGAGAAGACAAGATGTCGTTAGAGAAATTTACCGAGCGGGCGCGCGGATTTGTTCAGGCCGCCCAGACAATTGCCCTGCGCGAAGATCACCAGCGCCTGACCCCTGTGCATCTGCTGAAAGCGCTGCTGGACGATGATCAGGGCATGAGCGCAAATCTGATCCGCAATGCCGGCGGTGCGCCCGAGCGCGTGGCACAGGCCACTGAGATTGCACTTGCGAAACTGCCCAAGGTTTCGGGTGGTGAGGGCCAGATCTACATGGACCCCCAGACGGCGAAGGTTCTGGATCAGGCCGAGCAGATCGCCAAGAAAGCTGGTGACAGTTTCGTGCCGGTGGAACGGTTGCTGACCGCGCTGGCACTGGTGAAATCCGAGGCCAAGGACGCGCTGGATGCCGGTGCCGTGACCGCGCAGAAACTCAATGCCGCCATCAACGACATTCGCAAGGGGCGCACTGCCGACAGTGCCTCGGCGGAAGAGGGCTATGATGCGCTGAAGAAATATGCCCGCGACCTGACGCAGGCAGCGCGCGATGGCAAGATCGACCCGATCATTGGCCGCGATGACGAGATTCGCCGTGCGATGCAGGTGCTGTCGCGCCGGACCAAGAATAACCCGGTCCTTATCGGGGAACCCGGTGTTGGCAAGACTGCGATTGCCGAGGGCCTCGCGCTGCGCATCATCAATGGCGATGTGCCGGAATCCTTGCGCGACAAGAAGCTGATGGCGCTCGATATGGGGGCGCTGATTGCCGGGGCGAAATATCGCGGTGAATTCGAGGAGCGGCTGAAGGCTGTGCTGTCGGAAGTGACCAGCGCGGATGGCGAGATCATCCTCTTCATCGACGAGATGCACACGCTGGTCGGCGCGGGCAAATCCGAGGGGGCGATGGATGCCGCGAACCTGATCAAGCCTGCGCTCGCGCGCGGTGAATTGCATTGTGTGGGAGCGACCACGCTGGATGAATATCGCAAGCATGTCGAGAAGGACGCAGCCCTTGCGCGGCGTTTCCAGCCCGTGATGGTGGAAGAACCCACGGTCGAAGACACGATCTCGATCCTGCGCGGCATCAAGGAAAAATACGAGCTGCACCACGGCGTGCGCATCAGCGACTCGGCGCTGGTCGCTGCGGCCACGCTCTCGCATCGCTATATCACGGATCGCTTCCTGCCCGACAAGGCCATCGACCTGATGGACGAAGCGGCTAGCCGGTTGCGCATGGAAGTGGACAGCAAGCCTGAAGAGCTGGACGCGCTCGACCGCGACATTCTGCAAAAGCAGATCGAAGCCGAAGCGCTGAAGAAAGAAGATGACGCGGCGAGCAAGGACCGGCTGACCACTCTGGAGAAGGAACTGTCGGAACTGCAGCAGCGCAGCGCCGAGATGACCGCCGCTTGGCAGGCCGAGCGCGACAAGCTGGAAGCCGCGCGCCAGATCAAGGAAGATCTGGACCGCGCGCGGATCGATCTGGAAACCGCCAAGCGCACGGGTGATTTCGCCAATGCCGGTCGCCTGCAATATGGCGAGATCCCGGATCTGGAACGCAAGCTGGCCGAGGCCGAAGCGCGCGAGGCCGAAAAGCTGGTCTCGGACGCTGTGCGCCCCGAGCAGATCGCCGAAGTGGTCGAGCGCTGGACCGGGATTCCGACCTCGAAAATGCTGGAAGGCGAGCGCGAGAAGCTTTTGCGCATGGAAGACGAACTGCACAAGCGCGTCATCGGTCAGGATGAGGCCATTCGCGCGGTCGCCAATGCTGTGCGCCGCGCGCGGGCCGGGCTGAATGACGAGAACCGTCCCCTTGGCAGCTTCCTGTTCCTTGGCCCGACGGGTGTGGGCAAGACCGAACTGACCAAGGCCGTGGCGCAGTATCTGTTCGACGATGATCAGGCGATGGTGCGCATCGACATGTCGGAATACATGGAAAAGCACGCGGTTGCGCGGCTGATCGGCGCCCCTCCGGGCTATGTCGGCTATGAGGAAGGCGGTGTCCTGACGGAAGCCGTGCGGCGCAGACCCTATCAGGTCGTGCTGTTCGACGAGGTCGAGAAGGCGCATCCGGAAGTCTTCAACGTGCTGTTGCAAGTGCTTGATGACGGGCAGTTGACCGACAGCCATGGCCGGACGGTGGATTTCAAGCAGACGCTGATCATCCTGACCTCGAATCTGGGCAGTCAGGCGCTCAGTCGGATGGATGAGGGTGCGGACAAGGCCAGCGTGAAGGCCGAGGTGATGGACGCTGTGCGTGCGCATTTCCGCCCGGAATTCCTGAACCGGCTGGATGAAACCGTGATTTTCGACCGGCTGTCGCGCGGCGATATGGATGCGATTGTCGATATCCAGATGGCGCGGCTCTTGAAACGCCTGCTCGCGCGCAAGATCACGCTGGACATGGACGCAGCCGCCCGCACCTGGCTTGCGGACAAGGGCTATGACCCGGTCTATGGCGCGCGTCCGCTCAAGCGGGTGATCCAGCGCTACTTGCAGGATCCGCTGGCGCAGATGCTGCTGGGGGGCGAAGTGCTGGACGGGGCCAGCGTGCCGATCACGGCTGGCCCGGAAGGACTGGTTATCGGGGACACAGCCGTCCCCGATGATGACGCCCCGCGCATGAAGCTGGTGCACTGACCTGAAAGACGAAAAACCCCGGCCCCATGACCGGGGTTTTTCATTCGGTCATAATTCGGCCAAAGACCGGCCCGAGTTCCATGGTTTTACACCCCTGAGAGAGTCCAGATTTCGGAAGGTCACCATGGTCACGCTGTGGATTGTATTCGGCGCAAGCGCTTTTGTGATTTACGCGAGTCTTGGCACGCAAGGGGCCGAGAGCATCGTCTTCACATCCGCGCTGATCTGCCTGTGGTCCCTCAGCCGGATCGCGCCGCAAATGCGGGTGCAGATCGCGGCATGGGTGGACGCGCGCAAGGCATGCGCGGCAAGCTGTGACAGGCGGCCTGTCATCTTGCTCGATGGCTCGAACATCATGCATTGGAAACAGGGCAAGCCCGATCTGACCTCAGTGCGCGATGTCATCCGCGAACTGGACAGGCGCGGATATCGGGCGGGCGTCGTGTTTGATGCAAATGCCGGATACAAGCTGGAAGGTCTCTATCAGAACCACCGAACTCTTGCGCGCAAGCTGGGCCTGCCCGAGGATCTGGTGATGGTGGTCGAGAAAGGACAGCCTGCGGATGAATTGCTGTTACAGGCGGCACAGGATTTCAATGCGCGTGTGGTCACGAATGACCGCTTCCGCGATTGGGTGTCGACATTTCCCGCAGTGACCAAACCGGGCTTCCTGATTTCAGGTGAATATCGCGGGGATGCGCTGCAGCTGAATCTGTAACGCGGTTCGCTCTGACCTCTTGCTCGAATCGGGAAGGAACATTTATAGAACATGAATGTTCCTGAACGAGAAGCCCATGTCGCATCCCCGTTATGCCGAACTCTGTGTGACAACGAATTTCACTTTCCTGCAGGGGGCATCGCACCCCGAGGAACTGGTGACGCGTGCCGCAGAACTGGGCCTGCACGCGATTGCGATCACGGATCGCAATTCGCTGGCCGGGGTCGTGCGCGCGCATGTGGCCCTGCGCGAACTTGCCCGCGCACAGGCCGAAGCCGTGACGATCCGCTCGCAGCGTCAGACGGATACCTCCAGCCGCCAGACCGATACTGGCGCGGCCCTGCCCGCCCCTTCCGGCCCGCTGCCGCGTCTGATCGTGGGTGCGCGGCTGGTTCTGCGCGACAGTCCTGTGGAATGGCTGGCCCTGCCTGTGAACCGCGCAGGCTATGCGCGGCTGTCACAGCTTCTGAGCCTTGGCAAGCGGCGCGCGCCCAAGGGCGAATGCTACCTTGATCAGGCCGATCTGCTGGCGCATGGGGCAGATATGGTGCTGATCGCTCTGGCACCGATAAAGGGGGC
>SKSL01000157.1 GCA_007123015.1 Natronohydrobacter sp.
GCCCGGCACGGACAGGTCCACGTCCAGCGCCTCCCAATGCAGCCCATAGCCCGCGCCAAGGATCTCGACCTTGGCCAGCGCCTCAGCATCCGCCTGTTCCAGCCCCTGCGCAAGCTCTGGCGGGAAGGCGAAGGTGCAGCCATTGGTCAGTTCCACCATCACCCGCCCCGATGTCGCGTCATAGCGGGCAGAACGCGCGCGCGGCTCGGTCTGGCGGGCGATCCGGCCCCGGTCCAGCGCGGCGGTGATCTCGATCTCTGTCAGCTCAGCCATGGATATCCCTCCACCGGGTCAGAAACTGCGCCTCCTGGTCGCAGACAAGCTGCATGGCGCGGCGCAGGTCATTCGCTTTCATGCCCTCAGCCCAGATCAGCGCCGGGGTGCCGTCGGGTCCGGTCAGGTTGATCTTGGCCTGACCATCGCCAAAGACATGCACATGGGCGGGTTCGTGATCGTCAGAAAAGATGATGACGCGCAGCCCATGCGCCCGGTAGATCGTGGCCGTGCCGGGATATAACCTATCGTGATGGGTTTTTCAAGCTGCGCGGTCTCACACCGGGTTCACCAGCGCCCGCCCCTCCAGATGCGCAATCGCATTCTCGACCGCCATCAGCCCCATCTCTTCGCGTACATCCAAAGCGGCTGTACCCAGATGCGGCAGCAGCACCACATTTTCCATCTTGCGCAGGGCCTCGGGCACTTTCGGCTCGAACTCATAGACATCCAGCCCCGCACCGCCGATCTGACCGGCTTGCAGCGCGGCCACCAGAGCGGCCTCATCGACCACATCGCCGCGCGCGATATTGATCAGATGCGCATGCGGGCGCATGGCGGCAAGCGCGGCGGTGCCCACCAGATGCCGGGTCTCGGGGCCGCCGGGGACAGCGATCACCACGCAATCGGCCTCGGCCATCACTTCTGCCAGACTGCCGACCTGCCGCGCGGGCAGATCAACTGTCTTGGCCGAGCGATTGTGATAGATCACCTGCATCCCAAGCCCATGATGCGCGCGCCGTGCGATGGCTTGCCCGATGCGCCCCATTCCGACAATCCCGCAGGTCTTGCCCCCCAGATGCAGGCCTAGCATCTGCGTCGGATGCCAGCCTGTCCATTTCCCTGCGCGCACCATCCGTTCCCCTTCGCCCCCGCGCCGCGCGCTCATCAGCATGAGCATCAACGCGATATCGGCTGTGGCTTCCGTGACAGCCCCCGGGGTGTTGGTCACAGCAATCCCGGCCGCGCGGGCCGCACCGACGTCAATATGATTGTAGCCAACCCCGAAATTGGCAAGTAAGCGGCAGCGCGAATCCGCCATGCCCTCGAAGACTTCGGCCGAAAACAGATCGCCCAAGGTCGGGATCACCACATCATAGAGCACGAGCGCGGCGCGCATCTCGCCCTTTTTCAAGGGTGTGTTCTGCTCGCGCAAGGTGACATTGAAATGCACGCGCGCTTTGTCGAGCACAGCGTCAGGCATGGGGCGCGTGATATAGAGTTCCATGATGTCGCCCTTTCAATGCATCCGTGCGCCCAAGGGCACGTCATGGTCCGGGGCCAGCAATGTGATCCGCCCCTGATCGTCCGAGGCCCCGAGCACCAGCACTTCCGACATGAACGGCCCGATCTGCCGGGGCGGGAAATTCACGACCGCCATGACCAGCCGCCCGATCAGCGCCTCTGGCGTGTAAAGTTCCGTGATCTGCGCCGAGGATTTCTTTTCACCAAGCTCTTGTCCGAAATCGATCCAGAGCTTGATCGCGGGTTTGCGCGCTTCCGGGAAAGGTTCGGCCCGGATCACGCGACCGGCGCGAATATCGACTTTCAGGAAGTCGTCAAAACTGAGAGTGCTCATGCCGACAAGTCCCGCGACCGGTCGGCTGCGGCCTTGACCGTGCGCTGCATCAGCGGGGTCAGATCTGGCATCAGCACATCCAGTGCTGCAGCCGTCGTGCCCTTGGGGCTGGTGACATTGATGCGCAACTGTGCAGCGCTGTCCTCGGACCCGGCTGCAAGCTGCCCTGCACCGATGACTGTCGCGCGGGCAAGGGTCATGGCCAGATCGGGCGCAAGCCCCTGCGCGACCCCCGCCTCGGCCATGGCTTCGATCATGTGGAACACATAGGCCGGGCCAGAACCCGACAGCCCGGTGACCGCATCCATCTGCGCTTCATCTTCCAGACGGACAGTCTGCCCCACGGTCGCCAGCAGCGCTTCAGTCAGCGCCATCTGCTCTTCCGTGACATGGGCATTGCCGATCAGCGCAGTAATCCCTGCGCCGACAGCAGCAGGCGTATTCGGCATGGCGCGGATGATCGGGGTTGTCGCGCCCAAGGCGTCGGAAAACCGTGCGATCGTCGTCCCTGCCGCGATCGAGATGAAGAGCGTCGGGCCATCCCCCAATGCTTTCAAGGCGGGCAACGCGTCGCCCATCATCTGCGGTTTGACCGCAACAAGGGCCACAGCCGGGGCAGAGGGCAAGCCTGTGTTCAGTGCAACCCCTGTGTCGCGCAGCCAGTCTGACGGGTTCGGTTCGATCACATGGACAGACGCAGCGGGCACTCCGCGTGCCAGCCATCCGGCCAGCATCGCAGACCCCATCTTGCCACAACCAAGCAGCACCATGCCATTATGAGCGATCCTGTCCAGCATCGCGAACCCCCTTGTTCCATCTTTCGCCTTTGATGCGCGCGGGGCGCAACAGGGTCAAGAGGGGGCAGGGATCATGCGCGGCCGACCGCCTCGGCCAGTGCCATGCGCAAGGCATCCTCAGGCGTGTGATCGGCCCAGGCAACCAGTTGAAACGCAGGATAAAACCGCTCGGCGGCGGTGATGGCGCTGCGGATCATGCGCTCGATCTGGTCGATCCCGGCCGGCTGGTCTTCGCTCAACAAAAGCCCATAGCGCCACACCATCAGGCGCTGGCTGTCCCAATAGCTGAACGCGCCCGACCAGACCATGTCATTGGCGCGGTTCAAGGTTTCATACAGCGCAGGCATTGCGGTGTCTGGCGGGTCCATCTCGAAGGTGCAGACCAACCGCAGCATGTTGTCATAAGGGTCCAGCGCCAGCGTGACAGAATAGGTCCGCCACTGCCCCTCCACCGCCATGGCGATCTGGTCTTCGTTCATCCGGTCAAAATCCCAGGCATGATGCTCGGCCAGAGTTTCGACCATATCGATCGGGTGCAGGCTTTCATTGGAGATATAGAATTCGACTGCTGACATTCCCGCCTCTTTGCGTTGTCTGTGTCTTGGCCCCCAAGACACAGAGGATGACCGCTTCTGTGGTGCGCCTCTTGTCGTGCGCTTACTAGATATGGTGTGGCCAAACAATGCGTCTGTAAAGCCAAATCTTGCAGTTGGCGCGGAAATCTGGGGATAAGTCGGACAAGGCCGCGCCATGCGTCCGCTGCATGCGCCACTTTAGGCCCATGCAAGTGCATGCAGTTGTCACGACCTGTGCGCCTGTGATCAGGCCATTTGCAAGAAACGGTCTACGTCTTGCTCGGATGTTGACCAGCTTGTGACCAGTCGGGCGGATACGGCCTCTGGATCACTCTGGTGATCAGGCCACAGGTAATACTGCGCCCCTGCGGCC
>SKSL01000187.1 GCA_007123015.1 Natronohydrobacter sp.
GAGCTAATTTCGGATATGCTGTGTTTTCAGTGCCTTAACTTGAATTTGGCTCCGGCGGTAGGGATCGAACCTACGACCAATTGATTAACAGTCAACTGCTCTACCGCTGAGCTACGCCGGATCATCCCTGCGTCTATCAAGGGATTCTGACTTCGTCCAGCCCGAAATTTCGGTTTTCAATTTTACATCACCAACTCAACCTCTACCCTGCGCGCGCAGTTGCTCGTGAAGCTCTTTGTGCCACAGCACCGACGGTAATCTGGCTCTGCTCCGGATAGGACAGAATGAACCTTTTCGCCCGTCCATTATCCTCAAGGACAAGTGCGCGCCAAGGGCTGATGTGACAGCCGCATTGTAATGAGCCCGACATGCCAATGGCCATCCGGACTGATCCGCAGCACTTTTTCCGACTGAACTACCTCGCGACAAACCTGCTGACCAGATTTGCTTTGCACACTGAGGCGACCTCCGGCTCATCCAACAGCTTTTGGGCATGTTCCGGGGCGAACAAATCCATGATCAGGCATAACGTGCGGCAGGCAGGTCAGCCTTGAACAGCGACACCCCAAGCATGCGCATGCGATAAATTTTCTGCCGATCAACGCGAGCACCCCGCCGCGTGAGCGACCCGCAAGGGCACAGCACCGAAGCGCTGCACTACTATTGCGAATGATATTTGGCATCCACTTCATTGATCGCGCGGACATTTCCCGCTGACCGGCCTTCAGGGTCGAAAACAGCAGAGAGGAACGCATCAGCGATGTCTTTGCCGAGTTCCGGCCCGATCACGCGCGCACCCATTGTGATGACCTGCGCGTTATTCGACGTGGCGGCCTTGCCCGCGGAATAGGTGTCATGGCATTGGGCCGCACGAATGCCGGGGACCTTGTTGGCCGAAAGCGCCACACCGATCCCGGTGCCGCAGAACAGGATGGCGCGGTCATATGCGCCTGACAGCACTGACCGGCACACCCGCTCCGCCATATGTGCATAAAACTCCTCTGCTATCTCAGGATCATGCGAGAGGTCCGACACTTCATGCCTGCCCTTGAGATGGTCCAAGATAACCTTTGCCAGAGGGGCCCCTGCGCTATCGGCTGCGATGGCGATTTTCATGTCGGTCCTTTCACGTCTGAAGCGTTGCAGCGCATCTGGCCAGACTGTCGAGATATCCTTGCCATTCCATCCAGCGCGCCCGATGAACAGCCCGCCGATACGCGGGCAGGTGATGCGTTGTGCATGATTGTCTGCAATGATCGAGCGACTGTAAAGACAGGATAGCCTGCGGCACAGTATGTCCTTGGCAACATGTCTTCGGCAAGAACGACAAGCGCGGCCCGACGCGCCGTGCAGACCCATATAGTTGCGCGCACTGGTCGTTGCTGCAGGCCTGCCGCTTGCAGCTGGCAGAAGTGCTGCAATCCTGCCGCTGCACTTTACTTTGCCTATGGAGCAGGTAAGCCTTCAGCTTTCGAAACTGTGGCGGAACCAAGGGGCAAAGATGCGCGACGAGATTGTCATTCTGGGTATTTTCGTAGCCGATACGGCTTATCGCGCCGAACGCATGCCAGTGCTGGGCGAGAGCATTCTCGGGCAGGGCTTCAAGCTTGGCCCGGGCGGCAAAGGGTCGAATCAGGCGATCTCGGCCGCGCGGGCAGGCGGGAAAGTCCGGTTCATCAGTCGCCTGGGCGCCGATACATTCGCCGATATGGCGCGCGCCACCTGGGCGGATGCAGGCGTGACGCCAGATGTGACGGTCGATGAAAACAGCCATACCGGGGCCGCCTTCATTTTTCTGGAAGATGCAAGCGGTGACAATGCCATCATTGTTGCCGCAGGTGCGGCCGGGCGGATGACCCCCGCCGAAATCGATGCCCGCGCCGACAGTATCGCAGCCGCGCGGGTTTTTCTGACGCAGCTTGAAACCCCGATCGACGTTGCCCGGCACGCGCTGAAACTTGCACGCGCCGGCGGGGCGACAACCATCCTCAACCCGGCCCCGGCGGCAGCACTTGACCGGGACATGATGGCGCTTTGCGACTTCGTCACGCCGAATGAAACTGAAGCCGAAGCCCTGACCGGGATTGCGGTCACCGATCTTGATAGTGCGCGACATGCAGCGGCAGTTCTGCTGGAACAGGGGGCGCGGGCGGCCATCATCACGCTGGGCGCACAGGGCGTGCTCTATCACGACAGGGGGCGCAGCGTACATGTTCCGGCGCGAAGGCTCGGTCCTGTGGTCGAAACCACTGGCGCTGGCGATGCGTTCAATGGGGCCTTCGCCACGGCACTGGCTGAAGGGGCCGATCCGGTCGACGCTGCGCGCTTTGGGTGCGTGGCGGCCAGTATTTCGGTCACACGCGCTGGTGCGGGCGAAGCGATGGCACAGCGTGCCGAGATAGAGGCCGCCCTGAGCGAAGAGGAGCGCGACCAGCCCTAAAATAAATGTCGATCAACTTGAGGCATCGCGCCGATGATCAAACATACTGAGCCGCGCAGCGCCGTGACCGGGTGCGGCGATCCGACGGTCAGGCTAATTCAGTTTATGGTGACAAGGTTCCTCTGACATTCAGGCTACGCGCTTGTGGCAGCCAAATCGCCGTGCCGGGGGCAGGGCGTCATGCGGGACGCATGCCTTCGGCATGACGATGCGCGGCGGCCTTCGGCCTTGATTCCGCGCAGGGGAAACTTGTGTCCACCTGATCGGGCAACACTCTAATCCGGCGTGTCGCTGCGATAGGCGGCCGGGTCAAACACCCAGAAGAACTGATACAGGCAAAATAGCCCCAGCGCCGCTGTCAGAACCCCGAAAAGTGGGCTTCCGATCAGGAATTCCACACCTGTCCAGACGAATAATGCCGCAGTCACAGCAACACGGCGCCAGCGCGGCAGAAAAAACGGGTGGCGAAGTTCGAGATATTTCATGCAGGTCCGACCAGTGAAAAGGGTGGATGATTGCGCGCGACGTAAAAAGCTCTGCGCCCTCTGCTGACCGGCCATACGGGACGACTGGACGCGCAAGATGTGCATCGGCGCCCGCTTTCCGCAACTCGGAACCTGTTGCCAGCGCTGATGTCTGCCATAGCCCGTATGAGATGCCCTTCTGCCCCAAACATATGCTGTCTACGCGCCACTGACCGACATTTTCATCCGGCAGGTGTCGGCAAGCCGATCCATCGGAATATGACCGCAAGACCAGCCCGAAGCGCCAGAGGGCAGAGGCGAAAACCGGGTCTGGCCTGCAGAATTGTCACATATGCCAGGTTGAAGCGCGGCACGCGTCATGATCCTGTACCCAAGCCCGCGCGCTGCCAGGCAAATCCGTCACAGGGCGCGTCCAGAAGGGCCGCAAGCTCTTCATCAACCGCCATCAGGGTGACGGACGCCCCGACCATGTCCAGCGCCGTGCAATAATGGCCCAGAAGTGTCAGATGCACATCGGCCCCGCGCGCGGCCAGCCGCTGGCGCACGCGGCGATTCAGGATCAGCAATTCCAGCATCGGGGTGCCGCCCAGCGAATTGACCAGAACAGCGACGCGCTGGCCTTCACGCAGGTCCATCGCAGCGAAAAGCTGATCACAGACCTGATCGACAATACGGTCCGCCGGGGCCATATCCTGCCGCAAGACCCCGGGTTCGCCATGGATGCCCACTCCGAATTCGACCGATTGCGCATCCAGCACGAAACTGGGCCGCCGGGTTTCAGGCAAGGCGCAGGGCTCCAGCGCCACACCCAGTGTGTGACAGGCCGCATTTGCCTTGCGCGCGAGTCTTTCACATTCGTCAAGCGGGGCCATCTGTGCGCTTGCGGCCCCGGCCACCTTGATCGTGAAAATACCACCTGCTGTGCCGCGCCGCGCATCGCGATCCTCGAATGCGCTCGATGCGATGTCATCCGTGGTGCGCACTGTGCGGGTCCGGATGCCCTCGGCCTCGGCCAGTTCGGCCGCCATGTCGAAATTCATCACATCGCCCGTGTAATTGCCATAGAGATAGAGCACGCCATTGCCCTGATCCGCAAAGCGCGTACAGCTCAGGACCCGGTCCGGCGGAGGGCTTGCAAAGACATTGCCAATCGCTACAGCATCCGCAAGCCCTGCACCGACATAGCCCAGAAACCCCGGCTCATGCCCTGCGCCACCACCGATCACGATCCCCACCTTGCCTGCAACAGGGCTTCGGCGGGCACCGAGGGCGCGGGTTGCACCGTCAATGGCCTGCAGATGGTCCGGGAAGGCTGCAAGCGCGCCTTCCATCGCCTCGATCACCGAATTGCGGGGCTCGTTGATGAATTTCTTGATGCTGTCGCGGATCAGGGTCGAGGGGCGCACAGCATTCGGGTCGGGCTTCATGCTCGACAATTCGTGAACGGGCCGCAGGTCAAGCACCCGCAAGATGGCTTCTGCCGTATCCGAGTCGATCACCAGAGTGCTGACAAATCCCCCGCGCAGGGCCGCAAGGATAGGTTGCATCTTGTCGACACCGCCTGCGATCAGAACGCGGGTCGGGATCCGCCGCAACGCATCGAGCGACAGACCGATGAACCGGTCAGAGAGCGGGCCAGAGACCGGATTGCCCTGCGCGTCGATGAATTGGCCCACAAGCGAGCCCACGGCCTGATCGTAAAAATCATGCTGCTGGAAAACGCTTTCAAAAAACCCGCTCGCATGAATGGTGGAACTGGGCCGCAGCGACGAGGCCCCGAAAAAGACGCAATTGAGCTTGTCCAGATGCGCGAGTTGCTGAGCGATGACCGCTTCGCCCATCATCAGATCACGCGCCGCGCGCGACGACAGGATCGCCGGTGCAGAAAGCGGCACGAAACGCGCCCCTATATTGTCGGCCAGTCGTGACGCGCAGGCCTCGGGGGCATAGTCGATGCGGGCGATGGTTCCGCCAGTAGCCTGCACGACTGTCACATCCGAGACATCATCCATCCGCGTGGCGAGCGCCAGCGCCAGCATGGTGCGCCCCCAGCTTATGGCGACCGTATCGCCGGAATGCACCAGACGCGGCACCAGCCCTGCGCCAGCATTGCCAAGCCGTTCGATCAACGTGCGTGCGCCGCCCGTTGTGGGCACGACAAGACAGCTGTCCAGACCGAAATGTTCCTCAAAGGCGCGCGCGAGGCTCACGCTGCGCATATGGTCCGTCGAGAGCGCGATATTGACGATCCCGCGCGCGCGTGCATCGGCCAGATAGGCATTCACTGTCGGACGCGAGGCTTTCATGACATCGGCAATGGCGCCCTGTGTCATGCCTTCCTGATAGTAAAGCCAGCTGGCCCATAACAGGGGATCATCGCCGAAGTGGATGGGCGGACGGGCCTGTGACGCATCGCGCATGGGGCGACGGCCCGGCCCGGACATCAGGCGACACGCGCTTTTGCGGCGTCGCACAGCGCGCCGATGACAATCGCGGCAGAGGCCGCGCCGGGGTCCAGATGCCCGATCGTGCGTTCCTGCAGCCGCGCGGCGCGGCCCCGCGCGGCCATCATGCCACGCGTGCTGTCTGCAGCTTGTCGCGCAGTCGCATCCACGGCCTGCGCTAACTCGGCAATATCAGGCCCGGCGCGTTGGGCGCTCAGCGCAGCAGAGTGCCAGACGTCCAGCATGGTCTTGTCGCCCGGATCGGCCTGTCCACGACGGCGGATCCCGTCTGCGATGCCCGACAGGACCAAATCAAGTTCGCAGAGCTGCAAGCGCTTGCCTTGCAAGCGTTTGCCCGCTTCGAGCAGGCCCGTCGCGTAAAGCGGACCGACAGTCGCGCCCACCTCTGCAAGAAACGCCTGCGCCGCGATCCGCATGACGCTGGCCGGATCGGCCTGTGCAGACAGGCGCAGCGCGTCATTGATGGCCGCAAACCCCCCGGCCATCGAGCTGCCATGGTCGCCATCGCCGATGGCCCCATCAAGCACGCACAGCATTTCGCGGGCCTCGTCCAGTCGCAGACCAGCAAGGTGGAAGAAGTCGATCAGGAAAGGGGCGTCTAGCTGCTGCATCGTCTTACAGTGCAGGACCGAGAGCATGGTTTCAAGCGCTCTTCAGCCGCACAGCGATGCCATTTGCAAAACCTTCAAGGATCAACGCACAGGAACTTGCGCCGGCATCCAGCACCCCGCGCGACCGCTCGCCCAAGCGAGACGACCGGCCGACGCGCGCGATCATGTTCTCGGTCCTGTCCCGCCCCGCCTGCGCCGCATCGCGCATCGCCGCCAAGGCGCTGGCAAAGTCACCAGTTTCAGTCAGAGTCGCATCATAAGCGTCGAGCGCAGGCACGAGCGCATCAAGCAGTGTCTTGTCACCGGGCTTCGCTGCGCCGATGTCAAGCACCCCGTCCAGCCCTGCGCGCATCATCGCCCCGAAAGCAGCGGCATCAATCTGCGGTGCCGCGCCAAGGCTGTCCGCCATGTCTTGAAACATCATGCCATAAAGCGGCCCCATCGAGCCGCCGATTTCCGACATCAGCACATCCGATAGCGTTTGCATGGCACTGGACAATGTGTCGCCTGCATCGATACGCTCGGATGCGCGACCAAAGCCCTTGGCCATGTTGATCCCGTGATCCCCATCCCCGATCTTGCCGTCGATTTCCGACAACCACGCCTTGTTCTCGACGATTACAGCAGCGATTTCATGGATCAATGTGGCCGCACCCTCATTCGCGATTGCCTGCATCACATCCCCCTCACATCGCCGGGCAGGTCGCATCGAGCGCCAAGAGCCGCTTCAATTCGTCATCGAGCGCAAGCACAGTCAGCGTGGCCCCCACCATGTCAAGCGACGTGAAGAAATTCCCGACATAGGGCTTCCAGATGCGCAGGCCGCGCGCCTCGATCTGCTGGGCCATGCGCGCATAGAGGATATACAGCTCATTGATCGGCGTTGCCCCCAGCCCCGAGACAAGCACGGCGACTTCGGTGCCCGCGGGCAGGTCATGATCATCCAGAACCAGCCGCACCATGTCATCGGCCACGTCATTGGCGCTTGGCAGCGCCTCGACCCGCACGCCCGGTTCGCCGTGATGGCCGATGCCGACTTCCATCTTGCCCGGCTCGATCTGGAAATTCGGATGCCCCACTTGCGGCAAGGTACAGGGCGCAAGGCCCACCCCGACCGAGCGCGACTGGTCGATGGCCTTTTGCGCGGCTGCAATCACGCCTGCCAAATCCGCCCCTTCCGCCGCCGCTGCACAGCCAACTTTCCACATGAAGATCTCGCCTGCCACGCCGCGCCGCTTCTCGCGCTCGGACAGCGGGGCCGAACAGACATCATCATTGGCCACCACAGTTTCGACCGCGATATCTTCCTTGGCGGCCATCTTGCGCGCCATTTTGACATTCATGTTGTCGCCCGCGTAATTGCCATAAAGCACGGCAACCCCGGCACCACCATCGGCGGCGCGAATGGCGTCGTGAAACGTCTTGGCCGTAGGAGAGGAAAAGATCTCGCCCACAGCGACCGCATCAAGCATGTTGCGCCCGGCATAGCCCAGAAAGGCCGGTTCATGGCCTGACCCGCCGCCTGTGACGACGCCCACGCGGCCCGCAGTTCCGGCCCAGTTCGACAGCACGACGCGCGGATTGTCAGCGCTGACATGCAGCATGTCGGAATGGGCGGCAGCAAAACCCGCGACTGTTTCATCGACCACATCGTCAGGGTTGTTCAGGAAACGTTGCATCCTGCGATCCTTTTTCTTGAGCGGTCCTTATTTGACCGTAAATCCACCATCAACCAGCAGATCAGCGCCATTGATCATGCCTGCTGCGTCCGAGGCCAGGAAGACAGCCGCCGCCGCGATCTCGCAGGGTTCGGCAAAACGCCCCGAGGGGATCTGCGCTTTCATCGCCTCGCCCTTGGGACCCGCCCAGGCTGCCTTGCCAAGATCGGTCAGCACCACAGTCGGCGAGATCGAATTGACTGTGATCCCGTGCTGCCCCCATTCCAGCGCAAGCGTCTTGGTCAGGCCGATCACGGCAAATTTGGACGCGCAATAGGCGACATGCTGGTCAATCGCCACGCTGCCCGCCTGCGAGGCCAGATTGATGATGCGCCCGCCCCCGCGTGCGATCATGTGTCGTCCGACCTCTTGCGCCACCAGAAAACTGCCTGTCAGGTTCACATCAAGCGTGCGTTGCCATGCCTGCAGCGAAATTTCTTCAGCCGGCGCAAGATCGACGATCCCGGCGCTGTTGACCAGAATATCGATGCGCCCAAAGGCATCTGCCACCTTTGCGACAGCTGACGCCACCGAAGCAGGATCGGCCACATTGCACGCAACTGCAATCGCATCGGGCAAAGCCGTCGCCTTGGCAGCGGCTGCATCCGCGTTCATGTCCACCACAGCGACGCGCACAGCTTTGGCCGCCAGCGCATCAGCAATCGCCGCACCAATCCCAGAGGCCGCCCCCGTGACCAGCGCAGTCTTGCCCTGTAGTGGAAAGTCATAGTCCAGACTCTGTGGCCCGGTTGTCATTGTCGTCCCCCCCTTTATTGCCGTGTTGTCAGGTATCCGACCGCCGTAGCTGCCGGATACCTGTTTGGCGCGCTTACTGACGCATCTGCATCAACTGCTCGACATTTTCAGGTGTCACAAAGGTCCATGGCACCGAATACAGCTCATCCATACCACCATTCCAGGGCATGTCTTCATATTGCTCCCAGATATCGGACATCGGCTCCCAACCCTCGATCACATGCGCCAGCGCAACATCAAGCGATCCCTGCGCCTGTGCATTCGCGTCCTGCAGGATCGAGGTCATGGTCCCTTCCTGCACGGCCAGCAGTGCATCAGTGATCCCGTCAATGCCCACGATGGCGAAATCAGCGACATCCATGCCCGCCGCGCGGATCGCTTCGATTGCGCCCAGCGCCATTTCGTCATTCTGCCCGATGACACCGTCAATATTCGACCCGTGGCGCGTCAGCCAGTTTTCCATCAGCGTCTGCGCTTCGGCGCGCGACCAGTTGGCGGTCTGCTGTTCCAGAACCGTGACATTCGGGCACTCGGCAAGGGCTGCCATGTTGCCTTCCAGACGCTCGATCTGAGCGGACTGGCCAATCGGGCCTTCGAGGATCACCACATTGCCCTCGCAGCCGATCTGTTCGAGCAGGAAGGTTGCTTCCATATTGCCCGACAGAACGTCATCGGATCCGACATAGGATGTCAGCAGGTCGGAATTGGCGCGGGTGTTCGACCCGATCACCGGAATCCCGGCATCATGCGCGGCCTGAATGGCCGTTGCAGCGGCTTCGATGTCAATGGGCGCGAAGATGATCGCGTCAAATCCCTGCGTGATCATGTTTTCGAACTGGTTCTGCTGAACCAGCGCATCATAGCGACCGTCGAAGACAGTCACTTCGACCAGCCCTTGTTGTACAGCGGGGTGGCTTTCGATCCCTGCGGCCCAAAGCTGCATGAATTCGGCATTCAGGCCATAGAGGGCTGCACCCACGCGCGGCACGTCCTGCGCGACAGCGGCAGTGCCACCCATCAGGGCCGCTGCCAGAGTTGCGGATTTGAATAGTCTTGTCATGGTCCTTTTCCTCCCTCGGATTTGACACAGTCTTCATCTGGGCGCCCTTCAGAGGCGCCAGATCTCTTGTGGGCAAGGGTCAGTTGTTCTTGTGGCGCGCCTGATCCAGCATCACCGCCGCCACGATCAACATCCCCTTGATGACCTGCTGATAGTTCGAATCCACTCCCATCAGGTCCAGCCCGTTATTCACAACTGATATCAACAGCGCGCCGATCAGCGTGCCGGTCACAGCGCCCACCCCGCCTGAAAGCGACGTGCCGCCGATCACCACCGCTGCAATGGCGTCAAGCTCATAGGCAATCCCCGCCTGGGTCAGCGCAGAGCCAGTCCGTGCGGCCAGGATCATCCCCGCCAGCCCGGCCAGCGCGCCCGAGATGACATAGACCATAAGCCGTACCCGCGTGATATTGATCCCCGACACGCGGGCCGCATGCGGGTTGCCGCCCACTGCATAGACATGGCGGCCAAACCGCGTGAAGGTCAGCAGCAGATAGGCCAGCAGGAACACGACCCCGAACAGAACGATAGGCATGGGCACGCCGAACAGATCGCCAGTGCCGATGAACCTGTATTCGGGGGTCAGCGAAGGCACAGGACGCCCGCCTGCATAGAGCAGGGTCAATCCGCGCGCGGCCGACAGCATGCCCAGAGTCGTCACAAAGGCCGGGACGTTGAAATAGGCCACAAACACGCCGCAGACCGCGCCTGCCGCAATACCGACAGCAATCCCGGCCCCAAGCGCCAGCATCACCGGAAATGGCCCGCCCGCGACCATCGCCGCAGGCGAGGTCGTCGCAAGCGATGCTGACACAACCCCGGCCAGCGCCAGCACCGACCCGACGGACAGATCAATGCCGCGCGTCAGGATGACGAAGGTCATGCCAATGGCAAGAATGCCATTGACCGACGCCTGCCGAAGCACGTTCAAGATATTGCGCTGGGTCAGGAAAAACTCGCTCAGGAAGGACAGCACAGCGCAGACCAGCAAGAGTGCGATCAGAATGCCGTATTTCTGGCCGTATTCAGACAGACGGGCCCAGGGTCCCAAAGCGGCGGTCTTGGTGTTCATGCAAATCGTCTCCGCGTTTTTTCGGGGCTCAGGCTGCCAGGTTCAACAGGGTGGCCGCGCTCATCTGATCACGGGTGACTTCACCGCTGACGCGACCATCGCGCAGCACGACGGCCCGGTCGGCCATGCCCAGAACCTCGTCTGTTTCGGAACTGATCATGATCACCGCCCCGCCCTGGGTCGCGAAGTCGGACATGACCTTGTAGATGTCACGCTTGGCGCCCACATCGACGCCGCGTGTCGGCTCATCAAGCAGCAGGATGCCGGGATCGGTCAGGAACCATTTGCCCAGAACAACCTTCTGCTGATTCCCCCCTGACAGGCCCGAGACATCCAGCTTGTCATTGGGGGTCTTGATCCCGAAGGCCGCGATCATGCGTTGCGCGGCGCTCATTTCGCGTGCCCGGCGCATCACACCTGCGCTGGACAGTTCGCGCAGCCGCGCCAGGCAGATATTCGTTCGGATATCGCTCATCAGGTTCAGGCCCGTGCCCTTGCGATCCTCGGTCACGAAGGCAAAGCCCGCCTTGATCGACTCTTTCGGGCTGATCAGGCGGACAGGTTTGCCGTTCAGCACGATGTCACCGCCCTCATCCGGATGCAGGCCAAAGAGACGCTCGAAGACCTCGCTCCGGCCCGACCCCATCAGGCCATAAAGCGCAAGAATTTCGCCCCGGTGCAGCGTGAAAGAGACATCCTTGACCCGCCCCGCCGCATTCAGGCTGGACACCGAGAGCACAGCCTCGTCCGTGGGGGTGTTGTCCTTGGCGAATTCGTCCGTCAGCGAACGCCCGACGATCATCTCGATAAGCCGTTCGCGCGTCACATCGCCCATCGCCCCGCTATCGATGAAGCGCCCGTCGCGAAAGACCGTGTAAGTGTCGGCGATCCCGAAGATTTCGGACAGCCGATGCGAGACATAGATGATCCCCTTGCCCTGCGCTTTCAACCGGGCGATGGCTGCGAATAATTCATCCGCCTGCGCCTCGCCAAGCGCCGATGTGGGTTCGTCCATGATGATGACTTCAGCATTGTAGGACAGCGCCTTGGCGATCTCGACCAGCTGCAGCTCCGCGATGGTCAAGTCCATCATCAAGGTGCGCGCCGAGATGCGGAAATGCAGGTCATCCAGCAGTTTTTGCGCTTCGCGATTCATCCGGCGAAAATCGACACGCCCGAAAAGCCCGACAGGTTCGCGGCCCAGAAAGATGTTCTCGGACACAGTCATCGCCGGGACAGGGCTGAGTTCCTGCTCGATGATTGAGATTCCCGCTTCCAGCGCGTCAGATGGCCGTGCAAACGACACTTCTTGCCCGCGCAGCCGGATCACACCGCGGTCGCGCTGCTGGATCCCCATGACAATCGTCAAAAAGGTCGATTTACCCGCACCATTCCCGCCGCAGAGCGCGTGAACAGAGCCAGGCTGCAGCACGAACTGACCATCGGACAATGCAGGCACGCCCGCGAAAGCCTTTGTCAGGCCGCGCACCTCCAACAAGGGCTGCGCCATCGAACTTCCTCCCCAAGTTCAACCGTTCCCCATATTTGAGGCTACCTTATCAAATGTCAAATCTTTATTATCAAATGTCAGATCTTTTCAGGGCTGAGAGGTTTGCTCTTGAAAGCTCTCTCTTAGGCATTGTTTTCATTCATTTTATGATCATCACTGGAGCGCCTGAAGGTCAGAAATCGAACACTGAAACCACTGGCCATGCCGCGCGTGCGATAGTTCGTGGGCTGTGCGGCGGTCGGATCAGGTTGGCAAGTGTTCCGACATCAGACAAACCCCCGCATCCAAAATAGAGCATGTCGTTCGGAAGTGGTTGCTGGTTCCGAGCGTTTCGACATGCGAAAGCGACAGGCCAGAACGTATGGCGTTAATACGAATGAACGCGATATGCTCTGTCATGGAAGCGCAAATTGCATTGTCGCGTGGGGTCAAACCGCGTGTCTGGCAGGCACCGGCAGGCTGGCCCTGATCGTCAGAGGTGACGGACATATGCGCTGTCGTCAATCGGTCCCGGCGCGCTGCCCGTCTGCGCTCGACAAGGACAGACCCAGACCCACACACGAAAACCGCCCCGGCGAGAGCGCGGGGCGGTTTGTCGCGTATGCGGTTGCGAAACACTCAGCCCTGACGGGCCTTGAATTTCTTCTGTGTCTTGTTGATCACATAGACCCGGCCCTTGCGGCGCACGATCTGACAATCGCGGTGACGCTGCTTGAGCGACCGGAGCGAGTTTCTGACCTTCATCGGCCTATCTCCTGTTCGCGGCGCAC
>SKSL01000036.1 GCA_007123015.1 Natronohydrobacter sp.
CGGCCAGATGCCCTGCCACGCGGTAATGCGGGATCGCATAGGGCTGATCGAACGCACCTTCGACATGGCCCTTGTCCGGCCCGCCCATTTCGCGCCCCGCAAGCCGCCCGATGGCCGCGCGCGTGACAGACGGGGCGGCGATCTGCGCGTCGAAAAGCGCGATGCGCCCGTCTGCGACGGCCCCGCGCATCCGCGCCAGCGCTGCCGGGCGGTAGAAATCATGGCGCATGTCTTCCTCGCGCGACCAGGTCAGCCGGATCGGCGTGCCGGGCAGCTTGGCCGCGATCTGTGCGACCTGCCGGGTCACATCGGTTTCGACCCGCCGCCCGAAACCGCCGCCCAGAAAGACAGTGTGCAGGGTGACATTGTCTTCCGACAGACCTGCGGCCTTTGCGGCGAGTTTCAGATGCTCGCGCGGGGCCTGATTGCCGACCCAGACTGTCAGATGCCCGTCCTGCAGATGCGCGGTCGCGCCCATTGGCTCCATCGTTGAATGGGCGAGAAAGGGGACCTGATACTCGACTGTCAGCTGCGCGGCCTGATCATCGGGGCGGCCCTGATCGCGCATGGTCGAATTGGGCCGCGCGTCAAAGGCGCGCGCAATCTGCGCGATCATCGCATCCGTGGTGGCGGGCAAGGCTGAAGGCGTCCAGTCGATCACGGCGGCCTCGGCGCCCTGCATCGCGGCCCAGGTGTTCGATGCAATCACAGCGATCCCGTCGCCCAGATCCAGCACCTGCTCGACCCCGGCCACAGCCAGCGCAGGCCCTGCATCGACCCTGGCCATGCTACCGCCCAGATAGGGACAGATCCGTACTGTAGCGAATTTCATGCCCTCCAGCACGATATCGGTCGAGAACTGCGCCTGCCCGGTCGCTTTCGCGCGCATGTCGCTACGCGGCAGCGATCGGCCCAAAAGCTTCCACTGCTCGGGCGGGCGCAACTCGACCTGGGGTACGGGTCGCGTCGCCGCCGCTTCGGCCAGATCGCGATAATCGATCTCGGTCCCGCCCGGCGCAATCACCCGGCCCGCTTCCGTGCGCAACTGTGCGATATCTGTGCCCAGCCGCTCGGCTGCGACCGCTTTCAAGGCTTCACGCGCAGAAGCCCCGGCCAGGCGCATCCGCTCGAACCCGTCCACAGTCGAAGTCGAGCCGCCCGTGACTTGCAGCCCCAGCAGCTTGCTCGCCGCCCCGATGCCTTCGGCCAGACTGCGCTGCCAGTCGCGCATCGCGTATTCCGGCACAGGCAGCGCCCCATGCGCAAGGGCGGCGTTGTAATAGGCGGCAGCAGGCGGGCCATGCAGCACGCGGACAGTGTCCCAATCAGCATCAAGTTCTTCTGCGACCAGCGCCGCCAGCGTGGTATGTACCCCCTGCCCCATCTCGGCGCGCGGCGCGATGATGCTGATCCCCGCTTGATCAATGATCACATAGGGATTGAGCGTCGCGCCGGCCTCTGGCTGCAACGGGTTCGTAACAGGACGCCGGATCTGGTAGTAGCCGAAAGCCACGCCCCCTGTGATCGCGACCGCGCCCACCAGAAGTGTGCGGCGGGTGATCTTGCCCCATCTGCTCATCCCGCCCCTCCTTCGCGGATCGCGCGCGCAGCGTCATGGATCGCAGCCCGGACCGCTGTGTAGGTTCCGCAGCGGCACAGATTGCCGCCCATCGCGGCGTCGATGTCCTGATCTGTGGGGTCGGGCGTCGTGGCCAGCAGATCCGCTGCCTGCATGATCTGGCCCGACTGACAATAGCCACATTGTGCAACCTGATGACGGATCCAGGACTCTTGCAGTGGGGACAGACCCTCTGCGCCCAGCCCTTCGATAGTGGTGACTTCGCCCCAGACCTCAGAAACTGGCAACTGACAGGCCCGCACGGCCTGCCCATCGACATGGACTGTACAGGCCCCGCAAGAGGCCACCCCGCAGCCGAACTTGGTGCCTGTCAGGCCCAACTCATCGCGCAACACCCACAAGAGCGGCGTTTCGGGGGCCGCCTGTACAGTGTAGCTGCGGCCATTGACGTCCAGAGCTTGCGCCATGGGTTCATCCTGTTTGTTTCTGACCTGTAATCTGACATGCGACGGCCAACAGTCAACAGCGGCCACAGCCCTGCGCCCGGACGCGGCCCTGTGGCCGCGCTAGGCTTTCACCGCCGCCGGGCAGCACCAACAATCGGCCCCAGGCCCTGTTCCTGAAACAGGATGACCACGGCTTCAGGCCCTTCGACTTTCACTGTCTGGCGGAACGGGCGCACCCCGTCCCAGGTGTCCAGGCGGCGTATGGATGTGACGATGTTGCGATAGACAACACTGCGTCCTGCATTTTCACCAGCAAGGATATCGACATGCTCTTCATCCATGTAGCGCATCAGCTTGACATCTGTGGCATAGGCCAGCCCGCCCGGCGCGACAGCCTCGATCGTGATATCCACCCCGCGCTCACCGCTCAGCGTGATCTGGATCGGTTCGTTCATGATGGACTGACTCAGATGCGTGCCCAGTGTTCCCATGACCTGAGGCCGCGACGAGCCCTTGACCTCGTCAATACCGCCGATGATCATTTGCGGCGTGAAGACAGACGACCGGCCGCGCGCGCGCGCATAGGCTTTCTGACGGTCGCTGAAGGCAGACTGGCCGAAGCTGTCCGTCCATCCGATATAGTCCCAGTAATCGACATGCAGGGCCAGTGCGATCACCTCATCGCGGTCGGCCAGTTTTTCCAGCAGGCGATCCGCTGGCGGACAAGCTGCACATCCCTGCGAGGTGAACAACTCTACAACCACCGGGGATTGCTGCGCGGATGCGGGGAGATGCAGACCGATCACCATGCAAAGCATCATCCCCCAACCTAACGCCAAGCGCATACAACCCCCCGGATTTCTTCATATCCTGACGCGATTTAAACGGCGTGTCTCGCCGGGGCCAATCAAGGTTTTGCGAGAAACTTCAAGGCGCGGCAACTTGGCCACAGTCTGCAATGCTCCGGCCAATCGGAAAATCCGAAGAATTTTTGTGCACAACGGTATACAAATTGCAGGAAACCCCTTGATTGCAAGGGCGATAAGAGAGTAAGTCAGGCGCAGCAAGACCCTTTTCAGCCATCAGGGAGGCCATAACCCCATGACCATCATCGTCGGAAAAGACAGCTCGGGCACGCGCAAGACGCTCAGCGCAGGTGGCGCGAGTGTCGCATATTATTCGATTCCTGCGGCCGAAGCGGCGGGGCTTGGTGATTTCTCGCAGCTGCCTGC
Source organism: Natronohydrobacter sp. (assembly GCA_007123015.1). Classification (GTDB taxonomy): domain Bacteria; phylum Pseudomonadota; class Alphaproteobacteria; order Rhodobacterales; family Rhodobacteraceae; genus Roseinatronobacter. Next base: position 3,258 of record SKSL01000036.1, read on the forward strand.
CGCGCTCAAGGTCGTGCTTGAGAATATGCTGCGCTTTGAAGATGGCAAGACCGTCACGGTTGACGACATCAAGGCGTTTTCCGACTGGGGCAAGAATGGTGGCAAGAATCCCCGCGAAATCGCCTATCGTCCCGCCCGCGTGCTGATGCAGGATTTCACCGGCGTTCCGGCAGTGGTCGATCTGGCGGCGATGCGCGACGGCATCAAGGCGCTGGGCGGCGATCCGCAGAAGATCAACCCGCTGAACCCGGTCGATCTGGTCATCGACCACAGCGTGATGATCGACGAATTCGGCAACCCGCGCGCCTTCCAGATGAATGTGGA
>SKSL01000042.1 GCA_007123015.1 Natronohydrobacter sp.
GTGAACCATGCCCGCGACCAACACCCCGACACGCTGCGAGATGATGACCATGGCGCAAGCCATGCTTGCCCACTGTGCCGAAGACCGCGCCCGGATCGATCATATCGAAGCTCTCTGCCATTCGCTGATCGAGAGCATTTCACGCGAGAGTGAAGGCGCACTTGAAGCCCCCCTTCAAAGCCCTGTTCAACCCTCGCAACACTTGCGCGATCACAGGCCCGGACGCCCGAAAAGCTGGCCGCTGATCCTGAATTGCGCGCCTTTGTGGAAGCGCGGTTCAACCGGCTGACCTTTGAACAGATCGCGGATGAAGTCGCGCAGTCCTTCCCCCAGATCGCCGCGTCGGCAAGTCGGCTATTCACGACTGGTGGCAGACTTACTTCAAGCGGAAATAGCAGGCCGATCCGGGGTAGGCTCCGGACCCCCGCCCACTTCCGGTATCAAACCCTAAGTATCAGTATTAAAACGTTGGTAACAGCACAGTGTGTGACAGTTTCTGTGCAGTTTCCTTCACATGCGAAAAAAACAGGATTGTATTTTTCGCCATTTGCCCGCAATGTGGGAAGGTAAGGGTCTATCTTGTGCAAGCTTGTAGCCCGAACGGAATTCGCTGCCTGGGCTGACGGACGCAGAAATTGCCGGAGTCGCCCGCACGCAGATGGAGTGGCCGCAAGGCCGAGCCGCCCGTGACGACTGTTTAAGCCAGCCGGGCATATGCATGAACCGCACTGCATATTCGTGCAGAGCAACAGGAAACGTGATGACCAGTGTAACGTGCAGACTGCCTCGACGATTGACAGGGAAAGACCTTGTCACGTCCTGCGGGCGCAGCGCACGTGCGACGTGGTCATCTTCTCAGACAAGTCACGCCTCACGCCCATATTCCGACTGGCGCGCTCTGACCACAGGGCCGACAGCCATGGCAGCGGGCAGGGGGCGCGCGATGGATTTACATGGCACAGAAAATGCTGATCGATGCCACACATGCGGAAGAGACCCGCGTTGTCGTGGTGGATGGAAACAAGCTCGAGGAATTTGATTTCGAGACAGCTGCACGGCGGCAGCTTGCAGGAAATATTTATCTGGCGAAAGTCACGCGGGTCGAGCCATCCCTGCAAGCTGCATTTGTCGATTATGGCGGGAACCGGCACGGGTTTCTCGCCTTTAACGAAATCCACCCGGATTACTATCAGATCCCGGCAGCTGACCGCGCTGCGCTGCTGGAAGAAGAGCGCGCTCTGAGCGCCGAAAGTGACGACGAGGACAGCAAGCCTGCGCCGAAGTCTGACGGGACCAAGCGGGTGCAACGCGCATCTTCGCGGCGCAAGCCCGTGTCGCAGCCCACGCGCGCGTCGGCCCCGGACCAGGTCGAGAGCCGCGATATCAGCGGTATGGATATTGTGGAACCTCTGGGTGATGGTGACGCTGATGTGATGGACGGGTTCGGCATGACCGGGCCCCAGGATCCCGAACCGTCCGTGCCCGTATCGGATGCTGACCAAGGGTCTGTGCCTGCCACAGACTCTGCGCCCGAGTCTGCCGAGAATGATGCAGCTGAACAGAGCATGTCGGCTGTGGCGACAGATGATGCGGAAGTGCCAGACGGGGATAACGCGGGTGACGCAGCGCCACAGGTCACCGAAGGCGCTGCGGATGCAGACGCGGAAGAGCCGTATCGCGCGGCCGATCATGCGACGGAAATCGATGACCAGATCGAGGCTGTGTCGGATGGGGAGCAGGTCGAGGAAGTGCGCCCGCGTCGCAAGCCCCGGATGCGCCGCTACAAGATTCAGGAAGTGATCAAGGTGCGCCAGATCATGCTGGTGCAGGTTGTCAAGGAAGAGCGCGGCAATAAGGGTGCAGCGCTGACAACTTACCTGTCGCTTGCCGGGCGCTATTGCGTTCTGATGCCCAACACAGCGCGCGGTGGCGGGATCAGCCGCAAGATCACCAATGCCAGCGACCGCCAGAAGCTGAAAGCGATTGCTGGCGAAATCAAGGTGCCGGAAGGGGCCGGGCTGATCATCCGCACAGCGGGCGCGCAGCGCACCAAGGCCGAGATCAAGCGCGATTACGAATATCTGTTGCGGCTCTGGGAACAGATTCGTGATCTGACCCTGAAATCCATCGCGCCGACCCCGATCTATGCCGAGGGCGATCTGATCAAGCGCTCGATCCGCGATCTTTACAACAAGAATATCGACGAAGTGCTGGTCGAGGGCGATGCAGGCTACCGGGTGGCCAAGGACTTCATGAAAATGATCATGCCGTCCCATGCGCGTAATGTGAAACATTACCACGACCCGATGCCGCTCTTTGCGCGCTATCAGGTCGAAAGCACATTGGCGGCGATGTTCAACCCGACTGTGCAACTGCCGTCGGGCGGGTATATCGTGATCGGGATCACGGAAGCGCTGGTCGCCATTGACATCAATTCGGGCCGGGCGACGCGCGAAGGCTCGATCGAGGATACAGCGGTCAAGACCAATCTGGAAGCTGCCGCCGAGATTGCGCGCCAGTTGCGCCTGCGCGATCTGGCTGGGCTGATCGTCATCGACTTCATCGACATGGAAGAGCGCAAGAATAATGCCGCTGTCGAGAAGATGCTGAAAGAGAAGCTGAAAAACGACCGCGCGCGGATTCAGGTCGGTCGGATTTCGGGCTTCGGTCTGTTGGAAATGAGCCGCCAGCGCTTGCGTCCGGGCATGTTGGAGGCCACGACCCAGCCTTGCCCGCATTGTCATGGGACGGGCCTGATCCGGTCGGATGACAGCATGGGCCTGACGGTGCTGCGCCAGATCGAGGAAGAGGGCACGCGCGGAAAGTCGCGCGAAGTGCTGGTGCGTGCGCCTGCGGCTGTGGTGAATTTCATCATCAACCAGAAGCGCGAGCATCTGGCGATGATCGAGCTGCGGTATGGCATGGCGGTGCGGCTGGAAGCTGATCCGCATATGGTCAGCCCGGATTTCGAGATCGAGAAATTCAAGACTGCGACACGGGTGCCGGTGACCGCGAGCGAAGTGGTCTCGATCAGCACTACCCCGATGCCGGAGCTGGAAGAAGAGATCAGTCTTCCGGGTGCACCTGCTGACACAGCCGATGAGACCGAAACACCTGTTTCCCAACCGGCCGCCGAAGAGGCGGGTGCGGGCGAGGCTGATGGCGGGCCGCGCAAGAAACGTCGGCGCCGCAGGCGGCGGCGGGGCGGGGTTGCAGCAAATGATGCTGATGCACGGTCCGATGACGCGGTCAAAGCGGATAGCGACACGGAGACAGGCTCGCAGAGCACGGCAACTGAACCAAGTGATGCAGCGCTTGTCAAGGAGGACGAGACCCCGATCAGTGCCGAGGGTGACGCAAGCCCGCAGGTTGAAGAGGCACCTGTCCCTGCGAAACCCGTAGCGCGGCGCAGAGCGCGCAAGCCTGCGGCGAAAACCGCACAGGTCCAAGAGGTTGCGCCTGCAGCCGACGCGGTGGCGGGGGCGACACAGAGTGCCCCGGATCCGTCTGGGGCAGAAGCGACATCACCGCCTGCGCCAGA
>SKSL01000238.1 GCA_007123015.1 Natronohydrobacter sp.
CCGAGCACGCACCCTACAAACCCTCTTGCATCCCGCACGGCTCTGGGCTAATGCCGCGCCACTTCACAGGCAGAGGACGGGCCTCGGGACAGACAGCCCCCGCAGGTCCACCGGTTGAGGCGATAGGCCTTGAAACCCTCTGCTCAGGCGCAAACCGGAAAGGAAAACGACATGGCGCTTCCTGATTTCTCGCTGCGCCAGCTCTTGGAAGCTGGCGTTCATTTCGGCCACCAGACCCAGCGCTGGAACCCGCGCATGGCACCGTATATCTACGGCGAGCGCAACGGAATTCACATCATCGACTTGACGCAGACAGTGCCCATGCTGGATGCTGCGCTCAATGCCGTGCGCGAAACGGTCGCCAAAGGTGGGCGGGTTCTGTTCGTCGGCACCAAGCGTCAGGCGTCAAAACATGTCGCCGAAGCCGCAGAGCGGTCTGCGCAGTATTACATGAACCATCGTTGGCTGGGCGGCACGCTGACAAACTGGAAAACTGTGTCACAGTCGATCCAGCGTCTGAAAGCCATTGACGAGCAGCTGGAAGGTGGGGCCGAGGGGCTGACCAAGAAAGAGCGTCTGGGCATGGAACGCGAACAGGCCAAGCTGCAAGCCAGCCTTGGCGGGATCCGCGACATGGGTGGTCTTCCGTCGCTGCTCTTCGTGATCGATGTAAACAAGGAAGATCTGGCCATCCTGGAAGCCAAGAAACTGGGCATTCCGGTTGTGGCTGTGGTCGATACCAACTGCCCGCCCGAAGGCGTGGATTACATCATCCCCGGCAATGACGATGCGGCCCGTGCTATCGCGCTTTATTGCGATCTGGTCTCGCGTGCGGCGCTTGACGGAATGACAGCGCAAATGGGTGCGGCCGGGATCGACCTTGGTGCGTTGGAAGAAGCCCCGGTCGAGGAAGTCCTGGCGGAAGCCGGGGTCGAGACCTCGGGGGCCTGAACCGCGCTGAAATGATTTGGTGACAGGGGTCGACATGGCTGGCCCTTTCACATCTGATTTGCAGGAGAAACGACAATGGCAATCACCGCTGCAATGGTGAAAGAACTGCGCGAAGCCACAGGCGCAGGCATGATGGACGCCAAGAAGGCGTTGACCGAAAATGACGGCAATATGGATGCGGCTGTCGATTGGCTGCGCACCAAGGGTCTGGCGAAAGCCGCCAAGAAGGCCGACCGTGTTGCCGCTGAAGGTCTGGTCGGGGTCGCGGTTGAAGGTGGCAAGGGCGTCGCGGTCGAGATCAATTCCGAAACTGATTTCGTGGCCAAGAATGCTGAATTCCAGGGCATGGTTGCACAGATCACCGCTGCGGCCCTGAACGTGACTGACCTTGATGCGTTGAAAGCGGCTGATTTGGGCGGAAAGCCCGTGGAAACTGCCTTGACCGATGCCATTGCCAAGATCGGCGAAAACATGACCCTGCGCCGCATGGATACGGTCGAAGCGGATACAGTGGCGTCTTATGTCCACAATGCCGCAGGCGAAGGCATGGGCCGCATCGGGGTACTGGTTGCGCTGAAAGGCACGGATAACGGCATCGGCAAGCAGATTGCAATGCATATCGCGGCCTCCAGCCCGCTTGCACTGGATGAAGCCGCGCTTGATCCGGCACTGGTAGAACGCGAGCGCGCAGTCCAGACGCAAAAAGCGCTGGAAGAAAATGCCACTGCCGCAAAGCCCAAGCCGGAAGCTGTGATCACCAACAATATCATCCCTGGCCGGATGAAGAAATTTCTTGAAGAGAATACGTTGGTGAATCAGAAATTCGTCATGAACCCCGATATCACAGTGGCGCAGGCAGCCAAGGATGCCGGTGTCGAGATCGTCGCTTTCGTCCGTATGGGTGTCGGTGAAGGGATCGAGAAGAAAGAAGAAGATTTTGCAGCTGAAGTGGCGAAACTGAACGCATGATCTGAGGCTGTAACGGTCGCATAAAGATTATTGAAACGGCACCTGATCGGGTGCCGTTTCTTGATTCAATGCAGACGTGTCCAGAGACAATAACAGACCAGAGGCTGAAAAACCCGTATTGTGCCAGCCACGCGGCCGGGACTGGCGGGAACCGAATCTGTGGTATGCCAATATTCGACGCCATGGTCAGAACCTGCCCTATGCGTTGTGCCACACATCTCTTGCACAAGCTTGACGGGATATCATTGCAAACAGCTTAAGACGGATCCTGTACGGGCGGAAATCTGCAGGCATCCGGACTTCGCGCAACGGTGTCGCGCTCGGCTCTTTTCCCGGCGCGCAAATCGCAGTATCAGGACGAAAACACCCATATCAAAAGGGCATTCAATGCGCAGAGTTGTTGTCACCGGACTGGGTATGGTCACACCGCTGGCCTGCGGGGTCGAAGAAACATGGTCGCGCCTGCTTGCAGGTCAGTCAGGTGCAGGGCCGATCACCCGCTTTGATGCGGCCCATCTGGCCACAACCTATGCCTGCGAAATTCCGCGTGGCGATGGGTCCGAAGGTAGCTTCAACCCTGATGACTGGATGGCCCCGAAAGAGGCACGCAAAGTTGATGAGTTCATCCTGTATGGTGTCGCCGCAGCCGATCAGGCGGTGCGCGACGCAGGCTGGATGCCTGAAGACGAAAAGAGCCGCCAGCGCACAGGGGTCATGATCGGTTCTGGCATTGGGGGGCTTTCGGCAATTGCTGACACGGCTGTTTTGCTCAAGGAACGCGGCCCGCGCCGGGTATCGCCTTTCTTCATTCCTTCGGCGCTGATCAACCTTGTCTCGGGTCATGTCAGCATCCGCTATGGCTTCAAGGGGCCAAACCATGCTGTTGTCACGGCCTGCTCGACAGGTGCGCATGCCATTGGGGATGCCGCGCGGCTGATCCAGTGGGGTGATGCGGATGTGATGATTGCAGGCGGTGCGGAAAGCCCGATTTCCGAAATCGGCATTGCCGGGTTCAATGCCTGCAAGGCACTTTCGACCAAACGCGGCAATGACCCGCAAGCGGCTTCGCGGCCCTATGACGCGGATCGCGACGGGTTTGTCATGGGCGAGGGCGCGGGCGTTGTCGTTCTGGAAGAGCTTGAGCACGCGAAAGCACGCGGCGCAAAAATCTATGCCGAAGTGCTGGGCTATGGCATGTCGGGCGACGCTTATCACATCACGGCCCCGGCTGAAGATGGCGACGGCGCTTTGCGCTCGATGCAAGCGGCTGTTGCGCGTGCTGGTATCAGCCCGGCGCAGATCGACTATATCAATGCCCATGGCACTTCGACCATGGCCGATGTGATCGAACTTGCCGCAGTCGAAAGGCTGCTGGGCGAGGCCGCAGGGCGCGCCACCATGTCGTCCACGAAATCCGCCATCGGCCATTTGCTGGGCGCGGCCGGCGCGGTCGAGGCGATTTTCTGCATGCTTGCCATTCGCGACCAGATCGCGCCGCCTACTCTGAATCTGGACAACCCGGCTGTGGACACAGCTCTGGATCTGGCCCCGAAAGCGGCGCGCAAGCGTGATATCACAATCGCCTTGTCCAACAGCTTCGGCTTTGGCGGCACCAATGCCAGCCTGATTCTGGGCAAACCGGAGGCCGCATGATCCGCCATATTGTCGCCAATGTGCTGACGCTGATGATCGTCGGGCTGGTTGCGCTGGCCATCGTCATCTCTTCTGGTCAGCGCCGCTTCTTCGCTGAAGGTCCCCTGGATGAAGCGATTTGCTTCCGGGTCGCGCCTGGCGCCAGCTTGCGCGCTGTCTCCAACAATCTGGCTGGTCAGGGGGCAATCGAGTCAGAGCAGATTTTTCGGATCGGCGCGCAATATACGGATCGCGCAGATGCACTGCGCTTCGGGTCCTATCTGATCCCGGAAAAGGCCTCGATGGATCAGATCATGGACCTGCTCACGCGTGGCGGGGCCTCGACCTGCGGATCAGAGATTCAGTATCGGATCGGGGTCACGCGCATCGATACTCTGGTGCGCGAACTGGACCCGGCGACACAACGGTTTGAAACCATCGTTCAATTCACCAGCGACGAGGCACCGCCCGAGGAGTATCTACGCTTCACCGAACAGGCCGATATTCAGTATCGCATCACTGTGGCCGAAGGGGCCACCAGCTGGCAGATCTGGGAAGGGCTGCGGCTTGCCGAATTCCTGTCTGGTGATCCCGGCGAGGTGCCGCGCGAAGGATGGCTTGCCCCTGACAGTTATTCCGTCTCGCGCGGGACTGAGCGGCAAGCGATTCTTGCCGATATGGAAGCGCGCCAGACCCGTATCCTGACCGAGCTTTGGGAAACCCGCGTCGAAAACCTGCCCTATGCCGATATGGAAGAGGCGCTGATCATGGCCTCGATCATCGAAAAGGAAACCGGGCAGGCAGATGAGCGGCGACAAGTGGCCAGTGTCTTTGTCAACCGTCTGCGCATTCCGATGCGGCTGCAGACTGACCCGACTGTGATCTATGGCATCACCATGGGGCAGGGCACGCTGGGCCGTGGGCTGCGGCGTTCGGAACTGGACGCGGTGACACCCTATAACACGTATCGCATTGACGGTCTGCCGCCCACGCCGATTGCCAATCCTGGCCGGGCGGCGATTGCAGCTGCGCTCGACCCCGATGACACGCCTTACATCTTCTTCGTGGCAGACGGGACCGGTGGGCATACCTTCACCACCAATCTGCAGGACCACAATCGGGCCGTGGCGCGTTGGCGCGAGATAGAAGCCGAAATGCGCGCACGCGAGCAGCAGAACTGAGGCAAACAACTCGGGCGCGGCAGATCACTCTGCCGCATCCGCCTTGGCAGATTTGGTCAATTGCCGCACCGCGTAATCGGCAGCGTCATCAAAGGGTTTCAGCACCACGCTCGCGCCCTTGTTGAGCAGGTCCTCTGCCTCGGCTACTTTCTGCACGGACAGAAACACCTTGCCTTTGTAATTGGCAGACCCAAGCCCATGCAACAGCGCCATCTGCGGATCGGCTTCGGTCAGTGCCCCCCGATCGCGCGGCACAGCTGAAACGACGGCCTGCACGCCCTGCAAATCCAGATGCGCCACGAATTCCGGATCTGTCGCATCGCCGTAAGATGCATCCAGCCCCATGCGCCGCCAATTGGCCAGAGCTTCAGGGTCGAAATCAATGCCCAGTACACGGTAGCCCTGATCATTCAGCTTGGCACCGATCCGGCAGCCATAGCGCCCCAGCCCGAAGATCACGAAATCATGCCCGCGCGGATCAGCGCTGCCTTCCGTGTCATCGGCTTCGCGATGCGCATGGCGACGCTCGAAAATGCCCAGATAAGGCTCGCAGATTTCGAACAATTTGTGTGACCAGGTGATCATATAGACTGACAGCGCAATGGTCACGAGGCCCACCAACGTCACCAGCCCCATCGCTTCCTGCCCGACATGGCCGATGGTGATGCCCATCGCCATGAAGATCAGCGAAAATTCCGAGATCTGCGCAACCGTCAGCCCGGCCAGAAAGCCTGTGCGCTTGCGATAGCCCATATAGCCCATGATCGCGAGCACGATCAGCGGGTTGCCGATCAGCACGAACAAGGACAGCACAACCGCAGGCCCGATCTGATCGCCCAGCGTCGAAAGCTGTAGCCCCGCGCCCAGATTGATGAAGAAGAACAGTAGCAGGAAATCGCGCAAGCTGGCCAGCCGCGAACTGATCGCTTCGCGGAACTCGGTCGAGGCCAGCGAGACCCCGGCCAGAAGCCCGCCCAATTCCTTGCCAAAGCCCAGGAAATCACCCAGCGCCGCGAGGCTGGCCGCCCAGCCCACTGCAAAGATCACCATAAGCTCGGGCGAGCGCGCCACCCGCGAGAGCAGCGGATCGGCCACGTAGCGGATGAACAGAACCACCGCGCCAACCATCGCGGCGCCACCGATGAAGACCTGAATCACCTCCCAGACACCGCCGGTTTCGTCGCCCAGCCCCACACCGATGGCCGAAAGCGTGACCATGGCGAGGACCACGAAAATGTCCTGCACGATCAGGAAACCCAGCGCGATCTTTCCATGCAGCGCGCCGATTTCCTGTTTGTCGGATAGCAGTTTCACGATGATGATGGTGGATGAGAAAGTCAGCGCGACCGAGATGTAGAGCGAGGTCAGCGGGTCGATGCCCAAGGCCAGACAGATCAGATAGCCGAAAGCGGCGGTAAACGTGACCTGCCCCAGACCTGTGGCGACGGCCACTTTGCCCAAGTTTCGCACAAGGCTGACATCAAGCTTCAGACCCACCAGAAACAGCAAAACAGCAATGGAAATCTGGCTCAAGGTCTCGATGAATTCGGTCGAGCTGACCAACCCCAGAGCATCCGGCCCCGCCAGCACACCCACGGCAATGAAGGCCACGACCAGCGGCTGGCGCAACAACAGGCCTACAAAACCGACCCCAGCGGCCAGCAGGATCAGAAGTGCGATTTCATAGAAGATCGAGGCGAAACTGGCGTCCATACAGTCCTCACATCAGCGGTTTCTCAAGTGATACCGGCTGTGGATCAGACTGGCCAGCCCTTAGCCCCAGTCGCGCGGGTTGCGCAGGAAGCTTTCAACCGCATCAAGTGTGTCCGCGTCGAAATCGCCCGCGCGCCGCGCCTCTGCCAGCACATCCCACCAGGTGCACAGGTAGTGCAGCTTCACACCATGCTCGGCCAGACGGGGTTCGGTTTCCGGGAAGATGCCGTAATAGAAGATCACGGCCGTATGCGCACATTCCGCGCCCGTCTCGCGGATCGCATCGACGAAGCTCAGCTTCGATCCGCCATCCGTGGTCAGATCCTCGACCAGCAGCACGCGCTGGCCTTCGCTCATCGCGCCCTCGATGCGCGCATTGCGCCCGTAGCCCTTGGGTTTCTTGCGCACATAGCTCATCGGCAAGGCCATGCGCTCGGCAACCAGCGCCGCGAAGGGAATGCCTGCTGTCTCGCCGCCTGCGATATTGTCAAAGGCTTCAAAACCTGCATCTTCCAGCACGCGACACGTGAGGAAATCCATCAGGGATGATCGGATGCGCGGGAAGCTGATCAGCTTGCGGCAGTCGATATAGGTGGGCGCTTTAAGGCCAGAGGCGAAGGTGAAAGGCTCGGCCGCGTTGAAATGCACCGCCTTGATGTCCAGAAGCATCCGCGCGGTCAGGCGCGCGACAGTGGCGCGGTCAGGATAGGTGGCAGGGATCATGGCTGTCCTCTTGAGCGTCGCTTTTGTGGCGCAGGCAGTATTTGAGTATTTTCAGCAAGAAAATGTAAGGATCAGGATGCGGGCATGTCCTTGACACGCCAATAGAGCGCAAAGCCGGGGTCGAAAACAGTGACCGGGCCTGCGCCTGTGTCGATCTTTGCAGGGTAGGCGACGGGGTCGGCAGTTTTTTCAAGCGTCAGACTCTCCGAGTTCACTGGCAGCTGGTAGAAGCCGGGACCATGGCGCGCGACAAAACCTTCGAGCCTGTCCAGCGCATCAGCCGTGTCAAAGATCTGCGCGAGGATCGACATCGTATTCGTGGCTGTGAAACAGCCCGCGCAGCCGCAGGCCGATTCCTTGGCATCATCGCTATGGGGGGCGCTGTCGGTGCCCAGAAAAAACCGCGCATCGCCTGATGTTGCGGCGCTGACCAGCGCCTGACGATGCGTCTCGCGCTTGGCCACTGGCAGGCAGTAGTAATGCGGCTTGATTCCGCCCACCAGGATATGGTTGCGGTTGATCACCAGATGATGCGTCGTGATCGTGGCCCCCAGCCCTTCGGGCGCGCTTTGCACATAGGCCACGGCATCGGCTGTGGTGATATGTTCCATCACCACGCGCAACTGCGGTGTCGCGCGGCGCAGGGGGTCGAGCACGCGGTCGATGAACACGGCTTCGCGATCAAAGATATCAACATCCGGGTCCGTGACTTCGCCATGGGTGCAAAGCGGGATTCCTGCTTCGGCCATGGCGTCAAGCACGCCGCGCACCCGGTCGAAATCGCGCACGCCGCTGGCCGAATTGGTGGTGGCCCCGGCCGGATAGAGCTTGACCGCCGTGATGATCCCGGCCCGATGCGCGGCAACCACATCTGCCGGGTCAGTGGTTTCGGTCAGGTAAAGTGTCATCAGGGGCGTGAACCCCTGCCCGGTCACGGCCCGGATCCGGTCGCGATAGTCTTGCGCCTGTGCGCCGGTCACGACAGGCGGCACAAGATTGGGCATGATGATCGCGCGGGCGAAATGGCGCGCGGTTTCTGGCGCGATACCGGCCAGCATCGCGCCGTCGCGCAGATGCAGATGCCAGTCATCAGGGCGGGGCAGGGTCAGGGTCTGGATCATGGCCTTTCCTATACGGAAATGCGCGGCCCTTTCCAGCCCTCAATCACCATGATCCAGCGCTGCATCAAGGCATTTTTCCGCCCGCTCGAGATGCTTGCGTATGCCCGTGCTGTTTTCCAACGCCAGCGCCTGTTTGGCGGCGACAACAGTCAGGGCGGGATGATTGGCCTTGGCGACCCGTTTGACCAGTTCCTTCAGATAGGTCGGGTCCTCGCGCCGCTTACGCATCAGGTCGTGAAAGCGCGCCGGTGTCAGCCGTCCACGGATCGCAGTCTGGATCAGCGTGTCCAAGACCCCGAGCCGGTCAAGCCCGGCGACCGTCTCGGGCCCAAGTGCAGGGCTGCGCAACATGGTCACACTGGGCCTGCGGAACAATGTGGCATGCATCGCATCCGTCTTGTTGGTGCTGTCATAGACCACGAAAACTGCGCCCGCACCATCAACCATTTCAGGGGCAAAGCCGAACCGCGTGCGGAAATCCAACCGGCGCTGCGGTTTGAATCGCCGCTCCCAAGGCGCGATTTCAGGATCAAGCGTCGCTTGCGGTGCAATCGCCAGCACAGTCGCGCCGGGTGCCGCGACACTGAAGGCGCAGGCCGCATAGCCCGCCATCCCGGCCCCAAAAAACAGCACGCGCGAGAAACTGTCGAAAAACGCTGCATCGATCTGGGCGTCGAAGAAATCCAGGACTTCCGAATCACGATACCAACGCGGCGCGCGCGCGAGCAGAACAAGGCTGGACCAGCCATGCTGCTGCGCGATGCGCCACCCGAGCGGACTGTGATCATCGCGCGTTTTCCGGATCGTCTCGACTGTCTCGAAACTGACCAGCAGCGTATCATTTCCATCGGCGAAAAATGCGGCATGATGTGCCCCAAGCGGGATGAAGGCCCCATGATCATCGGCAATTTCATCCAGCCGGGCCAGCCATTCGGCCTCTGTCCGCGCAGCCGCAAGATTGATTTCTTCATTACTCTCGGTCATCATTTAATCCGCTTTGGCGCAGGGAATATGTCATTCACCAAGAGTATCGGATCCGCGCCGTTAGGCAAGAACACAGCACTTGCAGACACTCTTCAAACGGATCACAGGGCTGCTTGGCGCGCCATCACCTGCCGAGCCAGAAACAAAGCCCGGTATTGCGATGGATTGGCATTGGGCAAGAAAAAACCGTCCGTCTCTGAATATTGATCGAGATCAAAGAACAGTGACGCAAAAGATGTCATTTGAAATCATGTTTAGGCGAGCCGAGACATGCCACGGGAAAGCTCTTTCTGCCCCCATGCGCCCGGCGCTTCTGAACATTCCTCCCTGTCCCGTTTAGACGGGCCGACTTGCCACCCCGATTTCGGGGTGGTTTTTTTATGTGGGTCCAGACGGGCTGATCGCGCGGGCAAGTCGGCACCACGCTTCCAGTCCGACTTCCTCGGCCCGCGCCGTGGCTGCGATGCCACTGGCTTCGAGCAATGGCTCGATCTGCGGATGCTGCCCTTTCAGCGCAGCGCGCAGCATCTTGCGCCGTTGGTTGAACCCAGCCGCGACAAGCCGCTCCAGAACCCGCGCATCCGCCGGGAAGCGCGGCGCTTCCAGTCGCGTGATATGCACGACGGATGAGCTGACCTTGGGCGGCGGCGTAAAGGCCTCGGGCGGCAGATGCAGCGCAATCCGTGCATCCGCCCGCCATTGCACCATCAGCGCTAGCCGCCCATAGGCTTTGGTTCCCGGCTTCGCCACGATCCGCTCGGCCACTTCACGCTGAAACATCAGCGTCAGACTGTCCCAGAAGGGCGGCCAGTGATCTGGCGTCATCCAGCGGATCAGAAGTTCCGTGCCGACATTATAGGGCAGATTGGCCACCACCTTGATCGGGGGGGTCAGATGGGCGAGCGCCTCCACGGCCAGCGCATCCCCTTCGATCACCTGCAATCGCCCCGGATAAGCGGCGGCGATCGCGCCCAATGCAGGCAGACAGCGCGCATCTTTCTCGATGGCCAGCACTTTACGCGCGCCTTCGGCCAGAAGCCCGCGCGTCAGCCCGCCTGGACCGGGCCCCACTTCCAGCACATCCGCGCCCGACAGATCCCCCGCCACCCGCGCAATCCGCGCAGTCAGGTTCAGATCCAGCAGGAAATTCTGCCCGAAACTCTTTTTCGCGCGCAGATCATGGGCGCGGATCACTTCGCGCAGGGGCGGCAGGGTATCAATCATCCGCGGGCTTCCACCATCTGCGCCGCCATCCGCAAGGCGGCGATCAACGAAGACGGGTCCGCCACCCCTTGCCCGGCAATCCCGTACGCCGTGCCATGATCGGGCGAGGTCCGCACAAAGGGCAGCCCCAGCGTCACATTCACCCCGCCTGCAAAATCAATTGTCTTGATCGGGATCAGCGCCTGATCGTGATACATGCAGACAGCGACATCATAGCCTTCCCGCGCGCCTGCGTGAAACATCGTATCTGCAGGAAGGGGGCCGTCTATCGCCCAGCCTTCCCCGCGCAACGTCTCCAGCACCGGCATGATCACCTCGATTTCCTCACGCCCCATCCCCCCCGCTTCGCCCGCATGCGGGTTCAGCCCCGCCACAGCGATGCGGGGCGCGGCAATCCCGAAATCGCGCTGCAACGCGGCCCGCGTGATCCGCAAGCATTGCGCCAGCCGCTCGGCGGTCAGCGCGCGCGGCACTTCTGCCAGCGGGATATGGATCGTCGCGGGCACCACCCGCAACGCATCACAAGCCAGCATCATCACCACTGGCACTCTGCCCGCCAGTTCCGCCAGATATTCGGTATGTCCCGGAAACCCGAAGCCCGCGCCCGACTTCAGTGCTGCCTTGTTGATCGGACAGGTCACGACCCCCGAGGCCGCGCCTTCCTGCACCAGTCCCACAGCCCGCGCGATCACCTCGACAATCGCCTGCGCATTGCCCGACTCCGGCACCCCCGGCACGGAAGCAAAGGGGAAGTCATGCAGCAAGACGGGCAGGACCGCCTCCGGCACCTCCCTGGCCTCTGCAACAGAGCCCACTGCAACCCATTCCGCCCCGACAGGCAGATGCTGCGGATCGCCCAGCCAGGCGAAGGGCAGGGCTGCCCCGAGCAGAGCGCGCGCCTTCACCGCAATCTCGGGCCCGATCCCCGATGGATCCCCACAGGTCATAACCAGAGGTCTCACCCCACACTCCCATTCATTTTCTTGCGACAAATACTCCGGGGGGTGAATTGGCCGCAAGGCCAAGAGGGGGGCAGCGCCCCCTCTCTAGCGCCCTTTCCAGATCCAGCCCCCACCAAAGACGCGGCCACCCTCAGGCGCATAGAAGACACATGCCTGCCCTGGACTGATCCCTTCCTCAGGTGTCAGCAACTCCACTTCGGCCTCGGTCGCCGAGAGCGGCCGGATCAGCGCAGGCGCAGGCGGCCGGGTCGAGCGCAGCTTCACCGAAAGCTCCCATTCCCCGCGCGCGGTAAACTGCTCGTCCCCCAGCCAGTTGATCTCGCGCACAGGCACACGCCGGGTTGCCAGCGCCGTCTTCGGCCCCACGATCACCCGCCGCGTCTCTGGATCAAGCCGCACCACATAAAGCGGCTCCGACAGACCGCCAATCCCCAAACCGCGCCGTTGCCCGATCGTGTAATGAATCACCCCTGCATGCTGGCCCAGCACACGGCCCGCCATATCCTCAATCTCGCCAGGATCCGCAGCACCTGGGCGCAACTTCTCGATCACGCGCGCATAATCGCCATCGGGTACGAAACAGATATCCTGGCTGTCCGGTTTGTCAGCCACACTCAGCCCATGCTGTGCTGCAAGCGCCCGCGTCTCGGCTTTTGTCGCCAGATGCCCGAGTGGAAATCGCAAAAACTCCAGTTGGTCGCGCGTGGTCGAGAACAGGAAATAACTCTGATCACGCACAGGATCAGCCGCGCGGTGCAACTCTGCCCCGTTTACCCCCGGCTTGCGCTGGATATAGTGCCCGGTCGCCATGCAATCCGCGCCCAGATCGCGCGCGGTTTCAAGCAAATCACGGAACTTCACTCGCTCATTGCAGCGGATGCAGGGAACAGGTGTTGCCCCGGCCAGATAGGCATCCGCGAATTCATCCATCACCGATTCGCGAAAATGCGACTCGTAGTCCAGCACGTAATGCGGAAACCCCATCGCCTCGGCCACGCGCCGCGCATCATGGATATCGCGCCCCGCACAGCAGGCCCCTTTCTTCGCAAGCGCCGCGCCATGGTCATAAAGTTGCAAGGTCACGCCCACGACATCATAGCCTTCGCGCGACAATTCAGCCGCCACGACAGAACTGTCCACACCGCCCGACATGGCGACCACGACCCGCGTCTCTGCAGGCGGCTTGGGAATTCCAAGCGAATTCAGAACAGTATCGTAGG
>SKSL01000122.1 GCA_007123015.1 Natronohydrobacter sp.
CTGGCGGCGCCAGCGCTGGCTGTTTGATCGCTTTGTCGATCTGCAACGCAAGCTGAAGATCAGCCGCCATATTCCACGCCCGTTGCGCCCGCATATGGGTTCGCAATGGTGGTGCTTGACCCGCGCCACGCTGACCGCAATCCTGACCGATCCCAAACGCGCCCGCTATGAGCGCTTTTTCCGCCGCAACTGGATCCCCGACGAATCCTATTTCCAGACGCTTGCGCGGCTGCATTCCAGCCAGATCGAAAGCCGCTCGCTGACATTGGTGAAATTCGACCGCCACGGCCGCCCGAACCTGTTCTATGACGATCACCTGCAACTTCTGCGCCGCTCGGATTGTTTCCTCGCGCGCAAGATCTGGCCCGAGGCCGAGCGGCTGTATAGTTTTTTCCTGTCCGGTCAGGCCGCGAAGCTGGACCCTGTCACCCCCGATCCCGCCAAGATCGACCGATATTTCGAACTGGCCGAAAAACAGCGGCTGGAAGGACGCGCCGGGCTTTACATGCAAAGCCGCTTCCCGCGTCATGATAGCGCGACAACGAAATCTGCAGCGCCCTATTCGGTCTTTACAGGCTTTGATCAGGTCTTTGGCAATTTCGACTATTGGCTGGGGCAGATCACGGGCATTCGGGTGCATGGCCATCTCTATGCCCCTGATTTTGCGCAGTTTCATAGTGGGGCAAAAGTCTGGCATGGGGCGATTTCCAATTCTGCTGCGATACGCGATTACAACCCGCGCATGTTCCTGACCAATCTGCTCTGGGCGACGCGTCCAGAGCGGCTGTGTTTCCTGTATGGGCCAGGCGATACCATGTCGGGCGATCTACAATGGTTCATGGCGACAGATACCCATGCCTGTATCAGCGTCATTCGCGGCGCATGGATGCTGGCGCTCTGGCGCGCTGACCTGCCCGAGGCCGAAAAGATCGCGCGCGCGGGCCTGTTGCATCGGCAGGAACAAGCGTGGCTAGAGGCGCTCACCTCGCGCCATGTGATGGCGGATGTGAAGATCATGCCCCTGTCCGAGTTTCTGAAAGATCCGTCTGCCCATCTGACTGCCATTGCCCAGGCGCATGGGGCCGCGGCAGGATTGGCCGCCCATGGTCTGCCCACCATTTTGCCTCAGGACGGGTTTGACCAGTTTCTGGCCGCGATGCGCAATCAGGGCCTGCCTGCGCAGGTCCTGAAGGACTGCCAGTGATATACCGAAAGAAAGCCAAATGTCCCCATCCCCAAGGTTTCGCTCATTCGTGGTTCTGGCCGAGATGCGCACAGGCTCGAACCTGCTCGAAGCCTGCCTGAACGCATTTCCGTCGCTGGCCTGCATGGGCGAGGCATTCAATCCGGTCTTTATCGGCCATCCCAAGACCGAGACACTGCTGGGCTTCGACCGTGCGGCCCGCGACGCGGATCCGCTGGCCTTGCTCGAAGCCTTTGCTGCAGCGCCCGGTCTGGCCGGGTTTCGCTATTTCCACGACCACGATCCGCGCGTGCTGGACCCGATCCTGACTGATCCCAGTTGCGCCAAGATCGTGCTGACGCGCAATCCGCTGGACAGCTATGTGTCCTTGCAGATCGCGCGGGCAACGCAGCAATGGCGGTTGGGCGATGTGAAGAACCGGCGCGTCGAAAAGGTCGTGTTCGATCCGGTCGCTTTTGAAACCCGCGTGCGCGCGCTGCAAGCCTTTCAATTGCAGGTGCAGACCGCCTTGCAGACCAGTGGGCAGACAGCGTTTTACCTCGATTACGAGGATCTGCTCTCGCTCGACGTGATCAACGGGCTGGCCGCCTGGCTTGGTCTTGAAGAGCGCATCGAGAGTTTTCCGCGCAAGCTCAAACGCCAGAACCCCGAGCCGCCCGAAGAGAAGCTGGTCAACCCCGAAGCTATCGCTTTGGGGATCGCGCGCCTTGACCGGTTTCATCTGTCGCGCAGCCCCAGTTTCGAGCCGCGCCAGCCGGGTCTGATCTGGGCCTATCGCGCCTGTCGCAGCGTCCCGCTTGTCTATGCGCCGCTTCTGGGCGGGGATGACCGGGCGCTGTTGGCCTGGATGGCGGCGATTGACAAGGGCGGGGCAGGGGATCTGATCGCGGATTTCGCACCGAAAACCTGGCGCAACTGGCAGCGCGATAACCCGCAGCGGGTGGCCTTTACTGTGCTGCGCCATCCGCTGACGCGCGCGCACCAGACCTTTGTCAACCAGATCTGCCTAGGCAACCGCGAGCATGTCCGGGGCTATATCGCGCGGGTCCATGGTATCACGCTGCCCACTGACGCATCCGGGCTGGCATCGCTCGATGCGCAGACCCATCGCCGCGCTTTTCTGGGCTTGCTGCAATTTGTCCATGCCAATCTGAATGGTCAGACAGCCTTGCCGGTGCGCCCGGTCTGGGCCAGCCAGAGCAAGCTGATTGAAGGCATTGCCACGCAATGCCCCCTGCATCACATGCTGCGCGCGCGCCAGCTGGCAGAGGATCTGCCGCGCCTTGGACGGGACTTGGGGCGTGTTTTGCCTGATTTTTCATCCGGTCCAGAACCGAGCCCGCTGAAACTTGCAGAAATATATGACGCAGAGGTCGAGACAGCCGCGCGAAAAGCCTATCGGCTTGACTATGAGCGGCTGGGCTTCGGGGATTGGCAGGCACCGTGATTGACAGGTGCCATGGGCTAGGCCGCCTTGCTTTCAGCCCCGCTGGTCAGGATCGCATATAGCTTTGCCGGATCTTCATTGGCGCGCAGCTTCTCGCAGACATGGCGATTGCGCAACGTGCGCGAAATGAAGGCCAGCGCCTTGAGGTGTTCGACACCTGCGTCCCGAGGGGCGAAAAGGGCAAAAACAAGATCGACAGGCGCTTTGTCCACGGACCCATAATCGAGGGGTTTTTCCAAACGAAAGAACACGCCCAGAACGCTGTCGATCCCGTCAAGCCGCGCATGCGGGACAGCCACCCCATGACCGACCCCGGTCGGTCCCAATGTCTCGCGCTCCTGAATCGCTCCGAGGACCGCTTCTGTGTCCAGCCCGTAGACGGATTTCGCGGCGTCGCCAACTGTCTGAAAGAGTCGTTTCTTGCTGGTGGCAGAGGCGATGAAGCGCACGGCCTTGGGATTGAGAAGGGTGGCCATATCCATAAAGGCTGTCTCCCGTCATCTGAGGCATATCATGCACCCCTACGCCAAGGCGGCGCTGGGGTTTTGCGGCGGATACACTGTTACTGGGGATCGATCCAGCCGATATTGCCGTCATCCCGGCGATAAACAACATTCAACCCGCCATGCCGCTCGTTGCGGAACACCAGCACGGGCGCATGGGCCAGCTCCATCTGCATGACCGCCTCACCCGCTGACAGGGACGGGATACGGGTTTCCATCTCGGCGATGATTATCGGCTGCAGGGTTTGTGGCTCATCCTGCGTATGATCTTCTTCCGAGGCCAGAATATAGCTGGGGGCATCTGCAAATTCGACCGGATTGCTGCGATCACGATGATGGTCCTTCAAGCGGCGCTTGTAGCGGCGCAGCTGCTTGTCGAGTTTTTCGCGGCACGACTCGAAGGCGGCATATATCTCGCCTGCCTGTGCGCGGGCCGCAGCGGTCAGCCCGGTCGAGAGATGCAGGGTCGATTCACAGACCAGGTTATGCGCATCGCGCGAAAAGATCACCACGGCTTCGGTCGGGCGTTGCTGGTATTTTTCCACCAATTCCCCGAATTCCGCTTTGACATGGGTCTGCAGGGCTTCCCCGATGTCGATATGCCGGCCGCTGATCTGATAGCGCATGCGCCTCTCCTTGCTGTGCTTGGCACGCCTTTCCCAGGCAGTGCCACCTCTTGAATATCGCGACTTGGACCTGTTGTTTCGTTAACGTCGCCACAGTTTTCCGGGGCTTGCCACGTGACCGATCGTGTCGTCTTGCAAATATATGGCAACGGATTGCCCGCTGCTGTCAATGCTTTCTGCTTTGCCGCGTGACGAGAGGGGGTCAGCGCAAGGTGAAATCTGCGCCCAGATAGACGCGGCGCACTTCCGGGTCGGCCACGACTTCGACCGGGCTGCCCTGTTTCAGTACTGTGCCATCATGCAGGATATAGGCGCGGTCCACGATGGCGAGGGTTTCGCGCACATTATGATCGGTGATCAGCACCCCCAACCCGCGCATTTTCAGATCGGCCACCAACGCGCGGATCTCGCCCACAGCAATCGGATCGACCCCGGCGAAAGGTTCGTCAAGCAGGACATAGCGCGGATTGGCGGCCAATGCCCGGGCAATTTCGACCCGCCGCCGCTCGCCACCCGAAAGCGCCATGGCGGGCGAATCGTGCAGATGTTCTATGGAAAACTCCTGCAGCAGATCGCGCAGACGTGCCTGCCGCGTGCTGCGGTCCCGTTCTGCGAGTTCCAGCACCGAGAGAATATTCTGCGCCACGCTCAGACCCCGGAAGATCGACATTTCCTGCGGCAGATAGCCCAGTCCCAGCCTTGCGCGGCGATAGAGTGGCAGCCCTGTGGCATCCTGCCCGTCGATGCGGACCACACCGCCTTCATGGCGCACGATCCCGGCGATGCAGTAGAAACAGGTGGTCTTGCCACAGCCATTCGGCCCCAGCAGGGCCACCACTTCGCCCGGATGCAGCATCAGTGAGACATCGCGGATGATCACCCGCTTGCCATAGCGCTTCTGTAGCGCCTGCACTTGCAGGGCTTGCGTGTTATCCGGGGCGGGGGCCCCGCGCTGGCGTTCCGATTCTGACATTCGGCCTCAGGGGGTTGTCTGGATGATGGTGCGCACATTGCCGTCCATGCGGCCTTGTCCGGTACGCACATTCACATCCAGCCGGTCGCCAGAAAGCACATTCGCGCCTTGGGTCAAAAGCACTGCGCCGCGCATCTCGACAGTGCCATCCATCACGCGATAGACGGCTGTTTGCGACTCGGCGGCTTCTTCAGCAGTGACCAGCGTCACCCCGCCAGAGGCTTCCAGCCGCTCGATCCGGTTGCCATCCTGGGGCGCGTAGAAGATGCGGATCACCGGGGCGGCGATCCGCATATCGCCTTGTCCCAGAACGGCATTGCCTGAAAACACGGTCTCGCCGGTGGTATTGTCGACGTCCAGCTGATCCGAACGGATTTCAACAGGCAGGCCGCGCACGGCGTTCAAGCCTGAGAAAGACAGCCCTGTGCCCTGGGCCAGTCCCGGGCTTGCCATGAGCAGCCCCATTGCCCCAACGAACAGTCTTGCAGCGTGCACAAATTTCCCCCTCAGTCTTCTGGCTGATATATCAGCCTGACATTGCCTGTGAAAGCAAGCAGATATCCGTCCGGTGTCTCTGGATTGGCGCGCAATTCCAGCGCATCGGCGGTCAGACTGCCGGGTGGGCCTTCGCCTGCAACCCCGCCTGTGCCCGTCACCAAAGTTGTTTGCAGCGCCGAGACCAGCTGTGGCATGCGCAGGTCAAACCCGTCAGATGTCTGCAAGATCACATCGCCGCGCATGACCAGCCGGTCACGCGCGACATCCACTTCGCCTGCATCGGATTGGAAAAAGACAGTCCTTTGCGCGGGGAATTGCAATTCGCCGACAGGATTGTCGAGTTCAAGATGCAATGCTTCGTCAGACTGCAGGTCGGTGATCGAGCGTATCGTATTGGATTCGATCAGCAAGGCGGTCTGCTCTCGCGTGATCCCCGCCACGCGCGCGGTCCCGATCCGCGGCTCTCGTGTGATTTCGGTGATGTCGATCTCGGCCAGTTCGATGGCCCGTTGCGGGTCAACACTGCGCGAGACCAGAAAGACAGTCGACAGCAGCACCAGCGCCGCAAGTGGCAAGATCAGCCGTAGACTGCGCCACAGAAAGGCGCGCGATTTTCCATGTGTCTTGCGCATCTGCCCGGGTCGATCAGGCACGATCAATGCGCGAAAATATCGGTATCCGGCCAACCTGCCAGGTCCAGTTCGGCGCGTGTCGGCAGGAAATCGAAGCACCGCTGCGCAAGCTCTCGGCGGCCTTCGCGTAGCAGCATGCCGTCAAGCACATCGCGCAGCCGGTGCAGATGCAGCACATCCGAGGCCGCATAGACTTGCTGCGCCTCGCTCAGGCGGGCCGCTCCCCAGTCCGAGCTTTGCTGCTGCTTCGAAATATCGACGTTCAGCAATTCCGAGAGCAGATATTTCAGCCCATGGCGATCCGTATAGGTGCGCACCAGCTTCGAGGCCATCTTGGTGCAATAAACCGGAGCCGTCGTCACATCGTAGCTGTGGCGTAGAAGGGCGATATCGAAACGGCCATAGTGAAACAGTTTCAACACGGCAGGATCCGCGAGCAGGCGGGTCAGGTTCGGTGCTGGCTGGATCTTGCGGGCGACCTGAACCAGATGTGCATCCCCATCGCCACTGGAAAGCTGCACCACGCACAGCCGGTCGCGATGCGGGTTCAGGCCCATGGCCTCGCAATCAATCGCCACGACCGGCCCCAGGTCCAGCCCGTCCGGCAGGTCATCAGCATGGAGATGGACAGTCATGTTTCCCTCTGTCTGCGCAGATTTCCGCTAGGGGCTAGGCGGGATTGGCGGAAAAAGCAAGCCAATTGGCAGGTCCCCTTGACGCGAGGTCAGCATCATTCTGGCGCATATGGGCTTCGCAGGACGGGCCATACCCCGTAGTCTTCATAGTCATGACCAAGACTTACACGGACCGCGAAACCAAGGTCGATGCAGCTATTCACTATCTCGGGCTTGCCAGTGTCATGCTGGCTGTGCCTCTGCTGATCGGGGCTGCGCTGATGCGGACATGGCTTGACGGCGCGGGCAGCATCCTGCTGGCGGTCAGCATTTACGGGGTGACATTCGTCGCGATGATCGGGGCATCGGCGCTGTTCAACCTTGGCCTGCGTCCGGCCCTGAGCTGGCTGTTCCAGCGCCTCGACCATGCCGCGATCTATCTCAAGATTGCTGGCACCTACACGCCCTTTACGCTGATCACGGGTCAGGGCCTGTGGCTTCTGGGCGGGCTCTGGGCCGCTGCGGCCTGTGGAGTGGCGCTGAAACTTGTCTCGCCTGCGCGGCTCAGGGCATTGGCGATTGCGCTCTATCTGGCCATGGGATGGGCCGGGGTGCTGATCCTGCCTGATCTTGCGCAGATCCTGCCAACGCTGGTTGTCGCGCTGATGCTGGCGGGCGGGGTGGTCTATACAGTCGGTGTGGTTTTCTATCTGTGGACGGCGCTGCCCTATCACTTCGCGATCTGGCATGTCTTCGTGCTGGTCGCGTCATTCCTGTTCTATGCTGCGGTCATGGCGCTTGTCCTGATGGTCTGAGGGCCACTGGCCGCGCCCCACCAGTACCTCGCGCAGCAAGGTCGGTCGATCTGTCATGATCCCGTCGACCCCCAGATCGAGCAGGCGGTGCATCTCGGCAGTCTCATTCACGGTCCAGACCTGAACGGCCCGCCCACGCGCATGGGCTGCGCGCAGGAAGCGCGCTGTGACCAGCGGGATCCCATGCCAGGCCGCAGGCACTTGCAGCACACCAAAAGGTGCAAGCCGCAGCGGCAACCCCCAACCTCGCGCCCAGAGTTTCGCCACGCCCAGATGTGCAGGCGACCAGAGCAGCCCTTCCCCAAGCTGTTTGCGCGCAGCCAGCGTGCGCGCGGGCGAAAACGCCCCGATGCTGATCCGTTCCAGCACGCCCATCGCCATGATCAAGGAACAAAGCGGGGCGACAACAGAATCGGATTTCGCCTCGATCGTCACAAACAGCCCCGGATGCGCTTCCAGCAGGTCCTGAAGCCGGGGGATCGCTGCGCCACCTTTCGTGCGCACATGCTGCAGCTCGCGCCAGTCAAGATCGGCGATCCGGCGCGGATCACCGCAGATCCGCAACAGAGCCGGGTCATGGTGGATCACCACCACACCATCGCGGGTTGCATGCACATCCAGTTCTGCATGGCTGTATCCCAGCGCCACAGCATGGTCGAAAGCGGGCAGGGTGTTTTCCTCTCGCTCCAGCCCGCCACCGCGATGGGCGATGGCGCGCGATCCGGGATGGGCAAGCAGCGGGTGTGTGGCGGGATGGGTCATACCAGTTTTCTCGCCCGGAATTGCCACTGTGTCGAGTCGCTACCAAGATATGATCTGGATCAATGCGCGATATTTCCGCGCTAACGTAGGTTCGGTAACATCAGAGCGAAGACTCTGTCACGCCAAGAGGGGACCCGACGATGCGCGACGAACAATATGAGCGTTCAATCACCGAGCAACGAAGCGACCGGCACAGCGACGTGATCAAGGAGCTCGCTGTCATGTCCTTGCTCGCAGCCAAGTCCCGGCAAGAAGAGCGCTGGCCCTGCCTTGTGCGTCCAGTAGGAAAACCGAGCGTCCAGAAACAACGCGCCCGGGCCTGATTGCACGCAGCGCAACGTCACATTTGCAAAGCACAGGACGCGCGCCCATCTTCCTGCCATAGGCGCAGACTGATGGTTCGAGAGCCCTGTGGATATGGAATTCGATCAAATCCCGGAAACAGCACTGCGCTGGTATGCCTGCGGCCAAGGGGCTGCGCTGGCGACAGTGATCAACACATGGGGGTCCGCGCCGCGCCCTGTGGGCAGTCAGATGGCCATCTCTGGCGCGGGCGAGATGATGGGGTCAGTCTCGGGTGGTTGTGTTGAAGCGGCTGTGGTCCTGGAAGCCTGCGCGGCGATCACGGACCAGACCCCTCGGATCCTGCGCTATGGTGTCACGGATGAAACTGCCTTCGAGACCGGCCTCGCCTGCGGTGGCAGCATTAAAATTCTGGTAGAACCCGTCGGCGATGCGCCGCAGGCTTTTGCGCCTGATCTGCTGCGCGCGCTGGTTGCTGCGCGCGCTGCGCGCCAGCCGGTCGCCTGTGTCACGGATCTTGCGACATGGGCGCGCGTATTGGTGCCGCACTCTGGCATGGAAGCGCGTTTTCGCAGTGACACATCCGGGTGTGATGCGGCGGGGCGCATGATCACACTGCATAACCCGCCCCTGCGTCTGATCGTCGTCGGGGCTGTGCATATCGCGCAGGCGCTTCTGCCCATGGCGCGGCTCGCGGGGTTCACGCCGCTTCTGATCGACCCGCGCGCGGCCTTTGCGACACAGACGCGCTTTCCCGGTGAAACAATCCTGCAAGACTGGCCGGATACAGCGCTGGCCAGTATCGGCCTTGATGCGCGGACCGCTGTCGTCACATTGACCCATGACGCGAAGCTTGACGACCCGGCCATCATCGCAGCCCTGCAGGCAGATGTGGTCTATCTTGGCTGCCTGGGCTCGACCCGGACCCATGCCCAACGGTGCGACCGTCTGCGCGCCGCCGGTCTGACCGAGGCACAGCTGTCCCGTATCCATGCCCCGGTCGGGCTGGATATCGGCGCGCGCAGCCCGGCCGAGATCGCGATTGCCACGCTGGCTCAGATCACACTTGCCCTGCGTGGCGCGCGCTGACCAGCGCCCTGTGCGCAAATTCATGACCCCACGCGCGCAAACCTGTCACCTTTCGTGCTTGGCTTTGCCGCTGCGATGGTTAGCTTGAGGCCAAACGCATACGCATCCGGAGGCATCATGAGCATCGACCTGCATTACTGGCCCACCCCGAATGGCTGGAAAATCTCGATCGCGCTGGAAGAAATTGGCCTGCCTTATCAGGTCCATTACGTCAATATCGGCGCAGGGGACCAGTTCAAGCCGGACTTCCTGAAGATCGCGCCGAACAATCGCATGCCTGCGATTGTAGATCCGGACGGACCGGACGGGGCCCCGATCTCTATCTTCGAATCTGGCGCGATCTTGCAATATCTGGCGCGCAAGACCGGGCAATTCGGCGGCCCAACCGAACGTGACCGCGTGGCAGTGGATCAATGGCTGATGTGGCAGATGGGGGGGCTGGGGCCGATGGCGGGCCAGGCGCATCATTTCCTGAAATACGCACCCTCCATGGATCCCCCCAATGATCTGCCCTATGCCAAGGACCGCTACCGCAATGAAACCGCCCGATTGCTCGGCGTGCTGAACAAGCAGCTTGCAGACAATGCTTATGTCGCGGGCGATTTCTACTCGATTGCCGATATGGCGATCTGGCCCTGGGCCAGCCTTTGGGAAGGGCAGGAACAGACGCTGGACGACAAACCGCATCTGGCACGCTGGCTGGATCTTGTGGGCGGCCGACCTGCTGTCCAGAAGGGGCGGGCGCTGGGGGCTGAGCAACGGACTGATGCCGCGAAAGATCGCGAGGCGCAGAAAATCCTGTTTGGAAAGCGCGATTAGCACGAAGCGGGCACAGCAGGTCCAGCCTGCTGTGCCTGCCGGACGCTGCGTCAGACCTCGGTCAGGCGTATTTCCTGATCTCCGAAGCTGTAACTGCATCGCATGTCAAAAACCTGGCTGTCACGGACAACGGTCATCGTGGCAGTAGAGCCGATCTCCAGACCCTGACTGCCTGTGACAGTCCGGAAGTCGCCGACGCGCAGAACACCCAGATTCTGATTATGCGCAGCAGTCGTGCATTGGCTGCGCAAGGCTTCGGTGCCGGGACGTTCAGGCGGGCGTTCCACAGATTGGGGGCCTGCCATATCCAGTTCGCATCCTGCGAGGACGAACGCGGCGGCAAGGGCTGTATATCTGAGCATGTGGAATTCCTTTCCTTACGCACCGAGGGTCGCAGGGGCTATCGCGCGTTGTCAAGAAAAGGATCAGTTGCAAAGAGGGTTACTGTTTCGGGGTCGAACTGTAGCGTTCGAAAAGCTTGCCTTGCAGCATCAGGAAGGCGAACAGCGCAAGCGGTAGGCCAAAGGTGCGGAAATTCACCCAAGCATCGGTCGAAAGCGTGCGCCAGACCAGTTCATTCGCCAGAGCCATGGCCACGAACATCAGCGCCATGCGTTTGGTCAGCAGCATCCAGCCTTCATGGGTCAGCGGCAGCGCGCCTTCCATGACCAGCTCAAGCCAGCTTTGACCACGTGCCAACCCGATGAACAGCAATGTGGCGAAGATGCCGTAAACGGCGGTCGGTTTCATCTTGAAGAAGCGCTCGTCATTCAGCCAGACTGTCAGACCACCGAAAATCACCACCATGACCAAAGTGACAAGTTGCAGACGGCTTAAACGTCCTGATAGCTTCCATAGCACGAATGTCGCCACGGCCATCACAGGAATGAACGCTGCTGTCAGCAGGATGAACGCGTCATATTCGGTCCCGTTGATCAGGAAGCTTTGACCTCGGGTCGAGATATAGCCTACGAAAAACAGGAATACTGGCCCCAGTTCGAGACCGATCTTGACCGCAGGTGAAACCTGTTTTTCCGACATTCTTGATCCTCGCAGCGCGTTTGGGGCCTTATCGCGGCTCAGGAGGGCAGGCGCAACACGACATTGCGCCCGCGTCGCGTATAACGCAACTCACTCTCGCTGATCGCTGTCACTTGACCGTTATCAAGACTGTCACCGACACCGACCGTCACGATGCGCCCGTTTGACAGCCGGACCAGCGCGCGGCGGCTGGAGGACGTGCCCATGACCCCGATCAGATTGATCTGGCGCAGATTGATCGCGCGCGCCTGCGTTGCTTCGCGGGCGACCGAGGCGGAAGCCGGGATCGGCGGGGCGCTGGGAACAGCGGCCCGCGCGGTCTGGACCGGGGCCTCTGCCGGGCTGCGCTGCTGCGCCGAGCGCAAGGCGCGCTGAACGATGGTCGCAAATTGACTCGGGCGCGCACCGGGCCGTTGCGATTGGGCGACGGCCAGATCCGAGGCGTCAAATTCCGGTCCGGTCTCGGGGCTCGTGCCTGCTGTCTCGCCAATGGTTTCGGGCCGTGCTTCTGGCCGCAGCAAACTCAGCACAACGCCGCCCGGGGGCGGCGTGTCAACTGCGGCTTGCTCTGTGATGGGGTCTGCTTCGGCCTCATCCGTGCTTTCAGGCGCAAGCGCTTCGGGTTCGTCTACCTGTGGCACCAATCCTTCAGGTCGCTGCGGCGGCGTGGCCGCAGGCCGTCCCTCTGTGACTGAGATATCGAGATCAGCCTCTTCGGGCATCAGGTCGGCCGACACATCAACCGCTTCGCCTTCCGGAAGTGCGTCTTCTTCGGTCGGTGCGGCTGTCATGCTGTCGGGCGACGCTTCGATGTCGGCAGCGGATATGTCCGCCGCATCCTCAAGCGCTGCGCTTTCCAGTGCCTCAGTGACTGCGGCGCTGGTGTCAACGACGCTGTCAGGGCGGTCCGGCGGGATCATCGGGGGGGTGCCATCCGAAACAGTGATCTCCACGGCCTCGACCTCCCGATCAACTGTCAGCGCCTCAGCGGGCGTATCGAGATCGGCCTCGGTTGGGTCCGCTGCTGCGGCTTCGGCCATCTGGGCCAGTTCAGCGCGCGTGGGCGGCAGGTCATCCGCATTGAAAGGTGCCGGCGCATCCGGTGGCTCTGGCAGTGGCACTGGATCTTGCGGTGCGATCAGGCCAGAACTTTGCAGTCCAACCCCCCGCCCAGTGGGATGTTCATCCACGGACATGGGCGGTTCTTCGGCCTGAACAGCGGCGTCTGGATCGGCCCTTTGAACAGTTTCAGTCTGCCCCAGTTCTGACGTGTCAAACGGAACTTGCTCGGCGGCGTCCTCAAGGCCAAGTGCGGCCTCGATATCCTCTTCGAC
>SKSL01000058.1 GCA_007123015.1 Natronohydrobacter sp.
AGCACCATCAAAAACGAACGGTAGAAGGCGAAATGCGTGGCCGTGGTCAGGTAGCAGGCAAACCATTGCCATTGCGGCAGTGTTGCAGGATCCGTGCAGAAAGCGAACATGGCAATGGTCCGTCACTGTCCCGCGCGACGCTTGAAGCCGTCGCGCAGGGGCTGAAGGGCGTGATCAGAACTTGGCGATCCCGTCACCGAACCATTCTTCGATCATCGCATTGAGCGAGCCGTCTTCGCGCATTTCCATGATGATGGCTGTGAAAGCCTCGCGCAGCTCATTATCTGACTGACGGATACCGGCCCCGGTGCCAGAACCGGGATAAAGGTCTTCCCCGATGAAGACCAGATCGCCGCCTGAGTCATTGACATAGGGCTGCAGGAAGTTCTTGTCCGCAAGCACGGCGTCGGCCTCGCCGTTGCGCACGGCTGAAATGGTCTCATCTGGTGTCGGGAATTCCAGCCCATCGGCGGATCCATCCGCGACAAGACCTGCTTGCACCGTATTGGACTGCACAGCAATGACGCCGTTTTCAATGACGGACTCATCCGTGCCTGCCAGCGCCATGTAAGCCGACGGGTCCGACGGCAGATAATTGGTCGTGAAGGAAATCACCTGGCTGCGCGCTTCAGTGATGCTCATGCCAGCCATGATCACATCATAATTTCCTGCGACAAGGTTCGGGATGATCGTGTCCCAATCGTTAAGCACCCATTCGCAAGTCAGTTCCGCGCGACGGCAGATCTCATTGCCCAGATCAATCTCGAACCCGACGATTTCGTTGTTGTCATTGATGAAATTCCACGGAGGGTAGGCTCCTTCGGTCCCGATGCGGACCACATCCTGGGCCATGGCACCTGAGGCCATCAAGGCCAGCGCTGCAAGTGTGAGTGCGGGTGTTTTCATCTGTTATCTCCCATGTTGGATTTTGGATAGTTGCCCTCAGTCCATCAGCGAATGGCTGAGGAATTGCCTGAGCCGCGCAGATTGCGGCGATTTGAATAGCGAGCCCGGTGGGCCCTGTTCTTCAATGCGGCCGTTATGCAGAAAAATGACATGATCCGATACATCAGCGGCCAGCCGCATGTCATGGGTCACGATCAGCATCGTGCGCCCCTCATCGGCCAGTGCCTTGATCACGCGGATCACTTCCTGCTCCAGTTCCGGGTCAAGCGCAGAGGTCGGCTCATCAAAGAGCAGCGCTTCCGGTTCCATGCAGAGCGCACGCGCAATCGCCGCGCGCTGCTGCTGCCCGCCCGACATCTGCGCCGGATAGACATCCGCCTTGTCGCCGATCCCCACTTTGTCAAGAAGCGCACGGGCGCGTGGCTCGACCTCGGCGCGGTCCTTCTTGAGCACATGGATGGGGGCTTCCATCACATTCTGCAGCACTGTCATATGCGACCACAAATTGAAGCTCTGGAACACCATCGACAGATTGGTCCGAATACGCGTGACCTGCGCGCGATTGGCCGGATGCCGCCCCAGCCCCTGCCCTTTCCAGGCGACTGGCTCAGCCTTGAACAGGATCTCGCCCTGCTGGCTGTCTTCCAGCAGGTTGCAGCAGCGCAGGAGTGTGGACTTGCCCGATCCCGACGATCCGATCAGCGAAACAACATCGCCTTTCTGCGCGTTGATACTGACGCCCTTGAGCACTTCCAGGGTCCCATAGGCCTTGTGCAGATTGCGGATCTCGATAACTGGGGTCGCGGGCATGGCGCTCATGATATGATCAAGTTTGGGCCATTAGCACGCAGTCAGATGCGTTTTGCAAGCCCGTTAGATATCGTAAAACGGCTTGATGCTCTGGAAACTGTGCAGATGCACAAGTCTTGCACGCTTGCCGTGGCCCTTGTAGGGGAAGGAAAACCCCTTTCACACGCGGAGAAGACCATGGCGTCCTATCAATATGTCTATCACATGGATGGTGTGTCCAAGACCTATCCCGGTGGCAAGAAATGCTTTGAAAACATTCGCCTGAACTTCCTGCCCGGTGTCAAGATCGGGGTTGTGGGGGTCAATGGCGCAGGCAAGTCCACGTTGTTGCGCATCATGGCCGGTCAGGACAAGGATTTCACGGGCGAGGCCTGGGCCGCGAAGGGCGCGAAAGTGGGCTATCTGCCGCAAGAGCCTGCGCTGGATGAATCCCTTGATGTGCGCGGCAATGTCATGCTGGGTGTGGCCGAAAAACAGGGCAAGCTTGATCGCTATAACGAGTTGGCGATGAACTACTCGGACGAGACAGCGGATGAAATGGCAGCACTTCAAGACCAGATCGACGCCGAGAACCTGTGGGATCTGGACAGCCAGATCGATGTCGCGATGGAAGCTTTGCGCTGTCCGCCGGATGATGCTTCGGTGGCGAATCTCTCGGGCGGCGAGAAACGGCGCGTCGCGCTGTGCAAGCTGCTGCTGGAAGCGCCTGACATGCTGCTTCTGGATGAACCGACCAACCATCTGGATGCCGAAACCATCGCCTGGCTGCAAAAGCACCTGATCGAGTATAAGGGCACGATCCTGATCGTGACCCATGACCGCTACTTCCTCGATGATATCACCGGCTGGATCCTCGAACTCGACCGTGGCCGGGGCATTCCCTATGAGGGCAATTATTCCGCATGGCTGGAGCAGAAAGCCAAGCGTCTGGCGCAGGAAGCGCGCGAGGACAAGGCGCGGCAGAAATCGCTGGAGCGCGAACTCGAATGGATCCGCGCAGGCGCGAAAGCCCGCCAGACCAAATCGAAAGCCCGGATTCAGGCCTATGAGGAAAAGGCCAGCCAGTCGGAGCGCGAAAAGGTTGGCCGCGCGCAGATCATCATCCCCAATGGCCCGCGTCTGGGCGGCAAGGTGATCGAGATCGAGGGTCTGAAAAAAGGCTATGGCGACCGGCTGCTGATCGAGGATCTGAGCCTCAGTCTGCCCCCCGGTGGCATTGTCGGCGTGATCGGCCCGAATGGCGCGGGCAAATCGACGCTGTTTCGGATGCTGACCGGGCAGGAAACGCCGGATGCGGGGACGGTCGAATTCGGCGACACAGTGAAACTGGCCTATGTCGACCAGTCGCGCGACGCTCTGGATGCGAACAAGACCGTGTGGGAGGAAATCTCGGACGGGCTGGACGTGATCAGCTTGGGCGATGCCGAGGTCAATTCCCGCGCCTATGTGGGGGCGTTCAACTTCAAGGGCGGCGATCAGCAGAAGAAAGTGGGCTTGCTCTCAGGCGGGGAACGCAACCGGGTGCATATGGCGAAACTCTTGCGCGCGGGCGGGAATGTGCTGCTGCTTGACGAGCCGACCAACGATCTGGATGTGGAAACTTTGCAGGCCTTGGAAGCGGCGTTGGAAGATTTCGCGGGCTGCGCGGTCATCATCTCGCACGACCGCTTCTTCCTTGACCGGCTGTGCACGCATATTCTGGCCTTCGAGGGCGAGGCGCATGTGGAATGGTTCGAGGGCAATTTCGAGGCCTATGAAGAGGACAAGAAACGCCGTCTGGGGCCGGATGCG
>SKSL01000114.1 GCA_007123015.1 Natronohydrobacter sp.
CGCCAGAAAATATACCCCATCCCCGGCAGCCCCTGCGCTTGCGCAAAAGCGTTCATCCGGTCGCAGAACTTGCGCGACCCGCCGCCCGGTGCGGGGATTGCGCGGATCTCGGTGCCGTCATTCTCCAGCAGATTCGCGAAGATCGCGAAGCCAGAGCCGCGGAAATGCTCGCTGACCACCTGCATTTGAATCGGGTTGCGCAGGTCGGGCTTGTCAGAGCCGTATTTCAACAGCGCCTCGGCATAGGGGATGCGCGGCCAGTCCGCACAGGGATCGACCTTTTTGCCGCCTGCAAATTCCTCGAACACGCCTTGCAGCACCGGCCCGACCGCCGCGAACACGTCTTCCTGCTCGACAAAGGACATCTCGACATCAAGCTGGTAGAAATCCGTGGGCGAACGGTCGGCGCGCGGGTCTTCGTCGCGGAAACAGGGCGCGATCTGGAAATAGCGATCAAAGCCCGAGACCATGATCAGTTGCTTGAACTGCTGCGGGGCCTGCGGCAGCGCGTAGAACTTGCCCGGATGCAGGCGCGAGGGCACAAGGAAATCGCGCGCGCCTTCGGGGCTGGAGGCGGTGATGATCGGCGTCTGGAATTCGGTGAAGCCCGTGTCCCACATCCGCGCCCGCATCGCGCGCACCACATTCGAGCGCAGCATCATATTCGCATGCAGCCCCTCGCGGCGCAGATCGAGGAAACGGTAGGAGAGCCGGGTTTCTTCGGGATAGTCCGGCTCGCCAAAAACCGGCAGCGGCAGGTCATCCGCCGCGCCCAGCACATCCATGGACCGGACATAGACCTCGATCTCGCCTGTGGGCAGCTTGGCGTTCACCAGTGACGCATCGCGCGCCTTCACAGTGCCTTCGATCCGGATGCAATATTCGGCGCGCAGCTTCTCGATGGCAGCGAAAGCCGCTGAGTCGCTGTCGCACAGTACCTGCGTGATCCCGTAATGGTCGCGCAGATCTACAAACAGCACGCCCCCGTGATCGCGGATACGGTGCACCCAGCCGGACAGGCGCACGCTCTCGCCCACATGGGCAGCGCGCAGATCGGCGCAGGTATGGCTGCGATAGGCATGCATGATCGACCCCTTCGGATACTGACAGTCAGGTTTCGGGCGATACACAAGCTGTGGGGGTGGAAGTCAAGGGGGTCATCAGGTCCAGTGCATCTGCCCCGCGCCAGACAGGATCGCCTGCGCGCGCGCAAGCGCGTCAAAGGGCAGTCCTTGCGCCTGCGATGCTGCAATGACTGTGTCATCACGCATCAGAATGAAATCGAGGGCTGCCAGAAGAACCGCAAGGTCGCTTTCCGATTGCAACGAGCGACGCAGGTCTGCGGCATCAGCACCAGTTGCCGCCAGAAACACCGGAAACAGGTCTTCTTGCGCACATAGCCATAGCAAGGCTTGTGTGGCGATGTCTTCAGCACGGTGCGGCGTCATCGCTCTGTCTCCTCGACCTTAAAGAGTTTGTTAACCAATTTGGGACAAGCTGCATCGTAAAAGCGTGATGTTCGGGACAGGTCGACTTTCGGTTAAAACGCGCTCTAGAGCAGGTATGGAAGCATGTCCAACACGATTCTTGTCGTTGATGATCTTTCGCTGAGCCGGATGATCCTGCGCGCGCGTTTGCAGGCCTTTTGCTATGATGTCCGCATGGCGCGCTCCGGGGCCGAAGCTCTGGAAATCGCACAGGCCGAGTTACCCGATCTGGTGGTGATGGATTGTGAAATGCCGGGCCTGGATGGTCCGACCATTTGCCAAGAGTTCCGCCGGGACCCGCGCACGGCCCATATCCCGATAATCCTGTTCTCGGCTGATACGTCCCGGGCGCGCAGATTACATGCGCTGAATGCCGGTGCTGATGAGTTTCTGCCAAAACCGTTGGATGAACCCTATCTGATGTCGCGACTGCGCGGGCTGCTGCGCCGCTCTGCACTGGAACTTGACTTTCGGCATCAGGCAACACCGGCCCTGCGCGCGGGCCTTGAACGCGCAATCACGGAAAATGAGCGTTTCCCAGATGTGGCACTGGTGCAGATCTCTGCTGGCAAGAGGTCGGATCCGACCTTGCTGCGGGCAGGTTTGCACAACGTGGCCCTTGGTCTTTCCGAAGCACTTGCGCCTGCGCAGGATGCGCAGATCCCGGATATGTTTCTTCTTGCGCCTGAAGTTATCAGCCATCACGGTCTGTCGATCATCTCTGAATTGCGCGCGCGCTCCTTGACCAGTGATGTCCCGATCATCGCCTGTTTGCCAGAAACGCTGGATATTCCATCTGGGATGGCGCTGGATCTCGGGGCCGAGGCTGTGTTGCGCCTTCCTCTGGATGCCGAGATCGCGCGACTCATCCTCGAAAACGCCATGCTGCACAAAAGACGCGCCGATTCGTTGCGCGCAGCTTTGCAGAGCGAATTGCATCTGGCCTCGCGCGATCCCCTGACTGGGCTTTTCAACCGGCGCTACGCGCTGTCATCGCTGGTCGAATCGCTCAATCAGGCGCGAACTGAGCCAGCATCGGCTCTGGCGCTTCTGATGATCGATCTTGATGATTTCAAATCTGTCAATGATCGCTTCGGCCACAGTGTCGGTGACCAGATTCTGGTCGAGGTCGCTCAACGGATGCGCGCAGAGTTGCGGGCCAGCGACCTGCTGGCGCGCTACGGGGGCGAAGAATTCCTGCTCGCGCTGCCTGGCATCGACGCACAGGACGCGCAAGCTGTGGCTGAGCGGCTACGCCGCAATATCGAGGCCAAGCCATATTACGTTGTCCGGGCTGCGGGGCAGGGGAACGTGGCTTTGCGCGTGACCGCCTCTGTCGGCCTGACAGTGCTTGCCGACACGCGCCTCTCAGCTGCCACGCCTGCCGCCGGATCCGTACAGCGCTTGATCGATCACGCAGACCAGGCCTTGCATATGGCCAAGACTTGCGGGCGTAATCGCGTCGTGCAGGATTACAACGCCGTGGCCTGAACCGGGTTTTTCGGCATCTTGATGTCAAGGCTTTTGCCGGGACGAATGATCAGAACGATCCGCCTGCTGCCCATCGGAAAGACCTCTGCATAACCTGATTTGCGTGACGAAATGAGGGCAGCGCCTGCTTGGGTAGGCGCTTTGGCGTAAGGGTGTCAATTGCGAGTCGATTGAATAATTTGTTATGTTACAACAGGTTGGGCCGTCAAAAGCGCCTGCCGGGGGGCAGGCAGGCGCTGCCCGGCGGTGCCGCCGGGCGGGACATCGGCACTGGAATCGCGTTATGCAGAGGTCTTTCCGATTGTGCACAGGACTGCAGCCATAAATGTCGAGCACGATCAGGTTACGCGGATCGAGGTCGGGAAAAGTTCAAACTGCCCTTGGCAACACAGGAAGACCGTCGACTGATGAATCGTCCCCGGATGCGCCTTGCAGCAAGCCTGTCGCTCGGAAGGGGTTCCCGGTTCCGAGTTTTTCGACATGCGAAAACACCAGGCTGGAGCGTATTGCGTGAATGCGAATGA
>SKSL01000173.1 GCA_007123015.1 Natronohydrobacter sp.
GAATGGCAGACCGCCAGCCGCTACATGATGGTCGAAGCCTTCGCCCAGATCGACAAGGAGGAGATCGACCCCATTCTCAGCACAACCACGAAAGCCGCCTGATCATGACCTCAGGCCATCCGGGATTTTACACCACCTTGACGGACATGACCCATGCGCCTTCGACCATGAAGGCGGCCGCGGAAAAGATTCGATGGGCTATCGATACAGCTTCAGCTCGCTGCCGCGATTGCACTGCTTACGCGAATTTCCCACGTAAGCACCAGGTCCACAAATGCACCGAAGTATAAGTTATTGATTTATAGTGCTTTTTGGCGCACCCGAGAGGATTCGAACCTCTGGCCTCTGCCT
Source organism: Natronohydrobacter sp. (assembly GCA_007123015.1). GTDB lineage: Bacteria > Pseudomonadota > Alphaproteobacteria > Rhodobacterales > Rhodobacteraceae > Roseinatronobacter. The sequence goes on from SKSL01000173.1 coordinate 352, forward strand.
TCGGAGGGCAGCGCTCTATCCAGCTGAGCTACGGGTGCATACCGTTCGCGAGATGCTTACGCCATGCTTACGCGAGAATTTCGTCGGCATGAAGAGCAAACCCGACATTCGCTCAAACCGTTGTTTAGTCACTTCTTTCTTCCAACACAACCAAGCATCACCAGCCTTGACTTCTGCCTTCGGAGGGCAGCGCTCGATCCAGCTGAGCTATGGGTGCCTAGGAAAGTCTATACGGGGATGACACGGCCAATGCAACGCCCGTTTTCAGGCAAAAAGCTCATGACAAAGCTCGAGCGCATCGACCAGCGCATCGACTTCGGCGCGCGTATTATACATTGCAAAGGATGCACGACAGGTCGCACTCACACCCAGATGATCCATCAACGGGGCCGCACAATGCTGGCCTGCGCGTACAGCAATACCTTTCTTGTCGAGAATGGTCGAAATATCATGCGCATGGGCAACCCCATCCAGCGTGAAGCTGAAAATCGCGCCTTTGTCCGGGGTCGTGCCCTGCACAGTCAGCCAATTCAGACCCGCCAGTTTCGAGGCCGCATAATCGCGCAGATCCGCCTCATGGGCGGCAATCTTGTCCATGCCGATATCCATCATGTAATCGATGGCCACGCCTAGCCCGATCTGCTGGACAATGCCGGGTGTGCCGGCCTCGAATTTATGCGGCGGGTCATTATAGATGACAGTATCGCGCGTCACTTCGCGGATCATGTCCCCCCCGCCCATGAAAGGCACCATCTCGGCCTGACGCGCGCGACGGATATAGATCACCCCAGAGGCCGAAGGCCCATAAAGTTTGTGCCCGGTCACAGCATAGAAATCACAGCCGATCGCCTGAACATCGACGGGCATATGCACCGCCGCCTGCGATCCATCGACCAGAACGGCCACCCCCTGGTCACGCGCGGCCCGCGAGATGGCCGCGACATCGACCACAGTGCCCAGAACATTCGACATATGCGTGATCGCCACCAGCTTGGTGCGCGGACCGATCGCATCAATCACGGCTTGCGGATCGAGCGATCCGTCCAGCGCGCAATCCACCCATTTCAACACGACACCCTGACGTTCGCGCAGAAAATGCCATGGCACGATATTGGCGTGATGCTCCATGACTGACAGTACGATTTCGTCACCGGGCTGGAAACGCGGCATGGCCCAGCCATAGGCCACCAGATTGATGCCCATGGTCGTGCCAGTTGTGTAGATTATTTCATCTTCATGGGCGGCGTTCAGAAAGCGTTGCAGCTTGCCGCGCACGGCCTCGTATTTGTCGGTCGCCAGATTTGACAGATAATGCAAGCCGCGATGAACATTGGAATATTCTTCGGCATAGGCGCGTGTGACAGCATCGATCACAGCGCGCGGCTTCTGTGCAGAGGCCCCATTGTCCAGATAGACCAATGGCTTGTTGTTCACTTGCCGCGACAGGATCGGGAAATCCGCGCGGATCGTGTCGATATCAAGCATCACGCAACTCCTGGTGAGATGCCAAAAATGGCAAGGAAGATCGCGAAAATGAAGGACATCGCGAATACCGTGAAGATGATCCCGATGACCACTTTCAACGCTGAGGCGAAGCCATGCAACGACATGATGAAATTGGTTAGCAGCCAGAGAAACACCACCAGCGACAGCACCGCGATCAGCCCGAAAAGCGGTGGGACCAGCAACAGGCTGACGATCTGCAGACCTTGAAACACCAGCATCACGAATTGCAGCCAGGCCATCAGCAGCAAGGTGTCCGGGAACGTGCCGCGCCCTCCGAACAGGCGCCCGACCCCCTGCACGGCCACCACAGTCGCCAGCAAGATTGTGCTTTGCATCACGGCAATACCGACCAGAGAGCCACTATAGGCGTCTTCCCCCATCAGCGTGAAAGAGGCCTGGCTCAGGATCACCGACAGGACCACCACGATCACAAAGCCCAGCCAGCGGGCGTCATCAGGCACTTTCATTCCCAGCAAGCGATCCGCCGCCTCGCGCGGACGGCTGAGCGTCAGGCGCGTCATGGCGCTCACAGTCGCAAAATTCAGTGTCATTGCGGTCATCCTCACCCGTCCTGGCGGCTTGGCTGTGTGATCTGCACCACAGTCCGAAGCCCTGCGCCCAAGATGTAGAGGAAAGCGCCTGCGACCACAAACCCGAAAGCCAGAACAGCGCCCTGCGGACCAAGCATCGCGGACATGCCGCCCTGCAACAGCATCAACGGTGTCACAGCCAGCAGCGCCCAGAAAAACGCCAGTCGCACATGCAGCCCGGCAACCGGGCGGTACATCCGTAGCATCAGCTGCAACAGCCCGGCCACAGCATAAAGCAGCAGAGGCAGAATGAACATCACGGCAAACAGCGCGCCGCCCATGCGCTGCTCGAAGGTCACGGACGGATCCAGCGTGGCCGCGCGCGACAGGCCCGGCCATTGCGCCACGAAAATCAGCCCGCAGGCCAGCAGCGCGAAGAACAGCACTTGCGGTTCGCGCAAATCGCCGCGCGCCAGTCCCGAGACCACCTCACCCGGCGCACGGTAGCTCCGCGCGATATTGCGCACCAATGACATATCCGCTCTTTCTGCCTTCCTGTTTCATCCTTGGAAAAATATCCCGGGGGGAGTCGCCCATGGCGACGGGGGGCAGCGCCCCCCATCCCCGCGCATCCCATCAGCCGCGCCGTTTCAGCCAGGCTTCCATCTTATCGCGCAGGTCATCCGCCAGTGCCGGATCTGCGATTTCTTCAAGCGCTTCGCTCAGGAAAGCGAGCACCAGCAGCAATTTGGCCTGATCTTCCGGCAGCCCGCGCGCGCGCAGATAGAACAGCTGGCTCTGGTCGATCTCGCCCGAGGTCGACCCATGGCTGCATTTCACATCATCAGCGTAGATTTCCAGCTCTGGTTTCGCCAGAAACTGCGCATTTTCATCCAGCAGTAGCGACTGGCTGATCTGATAGCCATCCGTCAGTTGCGCCACCTGATCGACCAGAATCTTGCCCTGGAATACGCCCACAGCCCCATGACGCAGCACTTTCTTGAAAACCTGCCGGCTGTCGCAACGCGGTGCCGCATGATTTATGAAGACCGTGTCATCATGGTGAAATGCCCCATCCCCGACCGTGGCACCAGCGATATGGGCTGCGCCGTCAGCCCCGTCCAGCCAGATCACGGCTTCGTTGCGGGTCAGTGCCCCATTCGCGCTTAGAGTGAAGGATTTTAACTGCGCTTGCGCATCGAGCTGCGCAAAAAGATGCGTGACCCCTGCCCGCTCATGATCGCGGCCCTGCGTGCGAACATGGTTCAGCACCGCGCCTTCGCCCAGATCGACTTCCATGACCTGATTGTAGCGCGCAGCGACGGGCCCATCTTCCAGAATTGTCAGCTCTGCGCCCTGCTCCAGCCGGATCAGATGGTGCGTCATCGCCTCGGCGGCCTCGTTCTTGCGCTGGTAGATCAGGGCCACAGGACGCGCCGCGACCCCAGTGACGCGGATCAGCATGCCTTCGGTCGCGTAGCTTGTGTTCAGGCTGGCAAGCGGGCGCTGCACCGGGTTTTGGCTGCGGGCTTCGAGCGTGCCGTAGAGATCGCGCGCCCAATGCAGATCCGTGCGCGCGGCCTCTGCCAGCGGGGTGATTTCAACCCCGGCAAGTTCGGGCGCATCAGAGGCTGCAGGATCGAAGACCCCGTCCACGAAAACCAGCTTCACCCGGTCGATCGCATCGAAAACCGGGGCGTCGTCACCCTGAGGGTGCAGTTGGCCGGGCTGAACAGTCGCTTCGGTCAGGCGACGCGGATCCGTGTAGCGCCAATATTCATCGCGCCGCACTGGCAGGCCCATGTCACGCAGGCGCGCTTCGGCAGCCTTGCGCGCCTTGGTGGCCCAGGCCCCGCCCGCGGGCAGGCTGCGCCCGTCGAGCAGCGCAGAGACCGCGTCGCGCTTTTGCTGTGCAAGTTTGGCGCGCGGCATCATGATTGCGCCTCCGCGAGCAGATCGCCATAGCCGTTTTCTTCGACTTCCAGCGCGAGTTCGGGACCACCTGTCTTGATGATGCGGCCTTCGGACATGATATGCACCACATCGGGTTTGATGTGGTTCAGAAGCCGTTGATAATGCGTGATAACCAGGAAGGACCGCCCCGCATCGCGCAACGCGTTCACCCCGTCGCTGACCAGCTTCATCGCATCGACATCGAGGCCCGAATCAGTCTCGTCGAGGATGCACATCTTGGGTTCCAGCATCGCCATCTGCAGGATCTCATTGCGCTTCTTCTCGCCGCCCGAAAAGCCCACATTGACCGGGCGTTTCAGCATGTCGGCGTCGATCTGCAGCTCTTTCGCCTTGGCGCGCACCAGCTTCAGGAACTCGCCCGCTGAAAGTTCGTCCTCGCCGCGGGCCTTGCGCTGCGAATTTACCGCCGTGCGCAGGAAGGTCATGTTGCCGACGCCCGGAATCTCGACCGGGTATTGAAAGGCCAGGAACAGACCGGCGGCGGCGCGCTCTTCAGGTTCCATTTCCAGCAGGTCCGCGCCTTCCAGCGTGGCGCTGCCCTCGGTCACCTCATAGCCATCGCGGCCCGAAAGCACGTAAGACAGCGTCGATTTGCCCGAACCATTGGGGCCCATGATTGCATGAACCTCGCCGGGGTTGATGGTCAGCGACAGACCCTTGAGGATCTTCACATCTGTATCTTCTTCAAGTTCGCAGTGCAGGTTGTTGATTTCCAGCATTTTTCCCTCATTTCTTTCGATGCGCCGCGATATGCGCATCTGATCTCATGTCTTGCGTAGCCTGAACAGCGCCAGAAGCGGCCAGTAGATGCCAGTCGCGATCAGCGTGGTTTGTGTCGCCTGTTGCCAGTTGATCGGATCACCGGAGAAAAGCGTGAACCCGATCCCGATGACAAAGAAGATCGCTGCGAAGATCAGGGCCGCCCGCGACGTGCGTTTCAACGCGCGCGGGAAGCTCATTACCCCACGGACCCTTCCAGCGAAATCGCCACCAGCGCCTGCGCTTCCATCGCGAATTCCATCGGCAGTTCCTGCAGCACCTCCTTGCAGAACCCGTTCACGACCAAGGCCACCGCCTCTTCTTCATCCATCCCGCGGCTCCGGCAATAGAAGAGCTGATCATCATCCACCTTGCTGGTCGTCGCCTCATGCTCGACCCGGGATGAGGCATTGCGCACCTCGATATAAGGCACTGTATGCGCGCCGCATTTGTCGCCGATCAGCAAGCTGTCGCATTGCGTGTAATTGCGCGAGTCGCGCGCTTTCGGGTGCATCGAGACCAGCCCGCGATAGGTGTTCTGCGCATGGCCCGCGCTGATGCCCTTGGACACGATCCGCGAGCGGGTGTTCTTGCCCAGATGCACCATTTTCGTGCCGGTATCGGCCTGCTGCCAGTTATTGGCGATGGCGATCGAATAGAATTCGCCCTGGCTGTCATCGCCGCGCAGGATGCAGGACGGATATTTCCAGGTGATCGCGGACCCGGTTTCGACCTGCGTCCACATCACTTTTGCCCGCGCTTCGCGACAATCGGCGCGCTTGGTTACGAAATTGTAAATCCCGCCCTTTCCGTTCTCATCGCCCGGATACCAGTTCTGCACAGTCGAATATTTGACCTCGGCATCTTCCAGCACAACGATCTCGACCACAGCCGCATGCAGCTGATGCGTGTCGCGCTTGGGCGCTGTGCAGCCTTCCAGATAGCTGACATGGCTGCCTTTTTCCGCAATGATCAGCGTGCGCTCGAACTGGCCGGTATTTTCGGCATTGATCCGGAAATAGGTCGACAGCTCCATCGGGCATTTCACACCTGCAGGGATATAGACGAAGCTGCCATCCGAGAAGACCGCCGAATTCAGCGCGGCGAAATAATTGTCATTCTGCGGCACGACCGAGCCGAGGTATTTTTTCACCAGCTCCGGGTGCTCTTGCACGGCTTCAGAGATCGAGCAGAAAATAACGCCCGCCGCTTCCAGTTCCTTGCGAAACGTCGTTCCGACAGACACGGAATCGAACACTGCATCCACCGCGACCTTGCGCTCCTCGCCCGCGCCTTCGACACCGGCGAGGATGGCTTGCTCTTTCAGCGGGATCCCGAGTTTCGCGTAGGTTTCCAGCAGCTTCGGGTCCACGTCGTCCAGTGATTTCGGCTTGTCCACCATGGATTTGGGTTTGGCGTAGTAATACTGGTCCTGATAATCGATCATCGGGATATTCAGCATCGCCCAGTCGGGGCTTTCCATGGTCAGCCAGCGCCGATAGGCGGCCAGGCGCCAGTCCAGCATCCATTCAGGTTCGTTGTTCTTTTCCGAGATCAGGCGAATGATGTCTTCGTTCAGGCCCTTGGGCGCGAATTCCATCTCGATCTCGGTTTCCCAACCGTGCTTGTACGTTCCCGCCATGGACTGCACAGTTTCCACTGTTTCGCGGTCCACACCTTCGCGCAACTGGCTTTCATCCAAGGCTTCCATATCCTTCCCCTCTGTTATGCCGCGCGGCGCTCAAACCGGCGATATTCCTTCAACCAGACGTCTGCAAAGCGCAGAACGTCCTCTTGTCGCGTCTGCGGGCCGAGCGACACGCGGATCGCACAGGCGGCGTCCCGCGCGCTGTAGCCCATGGCCTCCAATACACCCGAGGCGCGCATTTTCCCCGAGGAACATGCCGATCCCGCTGAAATCGCGAATCCGGCCAGATCCATTTGCATCACCTGCGTTTCGGCCTTCCAGCCCGGGGTCAGCAGACACAGCGTGTTCGGCAACCGTTGCGCGCCTTTCCCGACAAAAATAGTCTTGCTTGCAGAGCCGTCCAGTGCCTGTTCTAGAATATTTCTAATTTCAAAAACAGATTGCCAGACCCCGTCTGCCAAATCCTGCGCCGCCGCTTCTGTTGCAGCGCCAAATCCGGCGATCCCGATCAGGTTTTCGGTCCCCGCCCGCCGTCCCATTTCCTGCCCGCCACCGCGCAACTGGGCCGCAATATCCGTACCCCGGCGCAGGACCAGGGCACCAATTCCCTTCGGCCCGCCCAGTTTATGGGCCGAGACAAATCCCATTTCCACCCCCAGCCAGTTGAAGGCGAAAGGCAGCTTGCCAAAGCCTTGGGTCAGGTCACTGACGGCCAGCCCTTGAGGCAGATCCTGAAGGATCCCGGTTTCGGAATTGGCCAGTTGCAGCGTTGCGCGCGCGGGATCGGCTATGGTGACACGGCCTGCAGTATCCACAGGCAAGCTGGGCGTGATCCAGGCTCGCACGGCGTCATGTTCGATGGCCGCGCCTTCCAGACCGCGCCCGGCAAGCGCCAGCGCTGCAGCCTCGGTCGCGCCAGAGGTGAAGATGATCTCGGCCCCGTCCGCCCCCAATGCCGCCGCGACCTGTGCGCGCGCGCGCTCGATCAGCCCACGCGCAGCGCGGCCTTCGGCATGGACCGATGACGGGTTGCCCTGCACATCCATCGCAGCCTGCATGGCCGCGCGGGCCTCGGGGCGCAGGAAGGTGGTGGCGTTGTGATCCAGATAGACCCGTTCGGTCATGGCTTGTCTTTCTTGATCTGATCCAGACATCCCGGACGCTTTGCGTGCCGCGCCTTGAACTCGAATACGAAACGGCGACCCGCAGCGCCCCAGTCATCTGGTGTCATTCATCCACAACCTGAAACAGCGACGGCACAGCCGGGCATGGGGTCAGCGCATTGGCCGCCACATCCGACAACCGTGTCTGATGCAGGAAGACATAGACATGGGCTGACAGGCTTTCCCATAGCCGGTTGGTCATGGATTGCGCCCGTGATCCCGACACGGCCCCGCTGGCGCCCGCGCCCGTATGCATGGCGCTGACTGTTTCCTCGACCGCTTCCAGCACTTCCGAAATCCGAATGGCTTCGGCCGGGCGCGACAGCCGATAGCCGCCGCCAGGGCCGCGCACCGACTCGACCAGACCCGCGCGGCGCAGTTTCACGAAGAGCTGTTCCAGATAGGCCAATGACACATTCTGACGCGCGGAAATCTCGTTCAGCGAGACCAGCTTACCGGCAGGGGCTTGTGCTATATCCACCAATGCGATCATCGCATACCGTCCTTTGGTCGATAATTTCATCCGCCCCCCAACCCTGCTTGCGCTCAGCCTGCCTGCAAAACCCATGCCGCAGGCAAAGTGGTTGACGCGCAGGCCGCTCCAGCCTACACCCCATGGCCAATAGTACTGGCCCGCCCCTGCGCAACTGCAATTTAGAACACTTCTAAAATGCCCAAATCAAAGAGTCAAGATTTCTCTGTCGCGCGCGTTGCTCTTGCAGGCAGGTTTGGCGCAGTGCCATCGGACTGAATCCCGTCATCAACCTTTGAACTGATAAGGCTCAGAATGCCCGAGATCATTTTCCCCGGCCCAGAAGGCCGCCTAGAGGGTCGGTTTCATCCGCAGCCGCGCCCGGATGCCCCCATTGCCATCGTCCTGCATCCGCATCCGCAATTTGGCGGAACAATGAACAACAAGGTGGTCTACAATCTGCATTACGCCTTTCACAAGATGGGCTTCACTGTCATGCGGTTCAATTTCCGCGGCGTGGGGCGCAGTCAGGGCGAATATGATCAGGGTATCGGCGAATTGTCCGATGCGGCTGCCGCGCTCGACTATGTTCAGTCCCAATCCCAGAACGCGCGGCATTGCTGGGTCGCAGGCTTCAGCTTCGGGGCCTGGATCGGGATGCAACTGCTGATGCGTCGTCCGGATATCACAGGGTTCATCTCGGTCGCGCCGCCTGCAAATCTCTATGATTTCAGCTTCCTTGCCCCCTGCCCGGCCTCTGGTCTGGTGATCAACGGGACTGCAGATCGCGTGGCCCCCCCGCGCGATACGAAATCCCTGGTGGCGAAGCTGCAGGAACAACGCGGGATCACGATTACCCATACCGAGATCGAGGGCGCCGACCATTTCTTCAAGGATGAAGAACGCCATATGCAGCCGATGCTGAACACAGTGACAGACTACGTGACCCGGCGGTTGTCCGAGAGCACACGCTGAGGCAAAACCTTGTGGAACGCGCCCAGCTTGCGTTGGTCCATGCTCTGTGGCGCACTACCTTTTCCGTGGCGATCTGGTGAAGGGGTCTTCTGCTATGCTGTCTGCTTTGCGCTCGGCCTTCGCGGTGATGGCTCTGTTTGCCTTGACCGCATGCACGCTGGCCCCTCTGCCACCCGAAACAGCACCGCGTCCCGGCCCCCCATCGCAGGCGCAGCCCAGCACACTGGCAGAGTTCAATGCCGTCGTCGCGCGGTTGCGTCCCGTTGCGACACAGGTCTGTCGCGAGCGCAGCCCGCATCTGGACTGCAATTTCACTGTCATTCTGGATGATCGCCCCAACCAGCCGCCCAATGCCTTTCATACGCGGGATGAACGCGGGCGTCCGATCATCTCTTTCACCGAAAGCCTGATCCGCGAGCTGCGCAGTCCGGATGAAATCGCGCTGATCTTCGGTCATGAAGCCGCGCATCACATCGCGGACCACATCCCGCGCATCCAGCGCGAGGCCCGGACCGGCGCGCTGCTGGGGGGTGTCGCCGCAGCGCTGCTGGGCGCGGATGAGGCCACAGCGCGACAGATCATGTCGGCCACGGCCAGCGTGGGCGCGCGGCGCTATTCCAAACCTTTCGAGCTTGAAGCCGACCGCATTGGCGCAGTGATTGCCGAGCGCGGCGGATATGATGCCTTGCGCGGGGCACAGATTTTTCGACGGATTCCTGATCCCGGCAATCAGTTTCTGGGCACCCATCCCCCCAATGCCGAGCGCTTGCGCGAAGTGGAAGCGGCTGTTGCGCGCCACCGCGCGGGCCTGTCCGTGTAAAGGGGTGCAAGATGCACTGGCTCTATCTTGGTGTTGCCATCCTGTTCGAGACGATCGGAACGACTGCGCTGAAAGCCAGCGATGGCATGACCCGGTTAGGTCCGGCGATCATCGTCGTTCTGGCCTATATCCTGTCCTTCTGGCTTTTGGCACTGGTGCTGCGTGTGATCCCTGTGGGCGTGGCCTATGCGATCTGGGCCGGTCTGGGGATCACACTGATTGCAGGCATTGGCTGGGTCTTGTTCGGGCAGCGGCTGGATCTGCCGGCCCTGATCGGGATGGGTCTGATCATCGCCGGGATTGTCGTGATCAATCTTTTCAGCAAGACAGTCGGTCACTGACATGGCAGGCCAGATCCGCCACGCCCCGTTCGAGGATGCGCAAGGCCTGATCTTCGGCTCGGGGATGTGTGCCTTCGCAGTTCTGATCCTGACAGGTGCCGGGCTGGTGACAGGCCAGACCGCAGGCGCGGCTGTGTTGATCTCTTATCTGACAGGCACCAGTTTCGGGGTGGTGTTCTTTGTCATCAACCTGCCCTTTTATGTGCTGGCCTGGTTCCGCCTTGGCGTGGCCTTCACGCTCAAGACCTTCATTGCAGTCGCGCTGATCTCGGGCTTTTCACTGGTCATCGGCGATCTGGTCAGCATTTCGCCTGCGCATCCGGCTGTCGCGGCCGTGCTCTTCGGCATGATCTCCGGCGCAGGGCTGCTGGCAATTTTCCGCCATCGGGCCAGTCTGGGCGGGGTGGGGATCGTCGCCTATGATCTGCAAGAGCGGCTGGGCTGGCGCGCAGGCTGGGTGCAATTGGGGTTCGATCTAGTCTTGTTTGCAAGTGCCGCGCTGATCCTGCCGCTCGATCTGGTGCTGTGGTCCCTGCTGGGGGCAGCGATCCTGAATGCGATCATCGGCATCAACCATCGGCGAGATCGCTACGTCGGAACCTGAGCGCGGCAGTTAGGGGGTAGCCAGATCGCCCGCAATGCGTTATGCGGCGGCGCAGCATCTCCTAAAAGGCCAGAGTTATGACCCTTCGCAATATCGCGATTATCGCCCATGTTGACCACGGCAAGACCACGCTGGTGGACGAACTTCTGAAACAATCGGGCGCGTTTCGCGAAAATCAGGCGACTTCCGAGCGCATGATGGACAGCAACGATCTGGAGCGCGAGCGCGGGATCACGATCCTCGCCAAGGCGACTTCGGTCGAGTGGAAGGACATGCGCATCAACATCGTCGACACGCCGGGCCACGCCGATTTCGGCGGCGAGGTCGAGCGGATCCTGTCGATGGTCGATGGTGTGGTGCTGCTGGTCGATGCGGCTGAGGGCCCCATGCCGCAGACGAAATTCGTGACCTCGAAAGCGCTGGCGCTTGGCCTGCGCCCCATCGTGGTGCTGAACAAGGTGGACAAGCCCGCCGCCGAGCCCGACCGTGCGCTCGATGAAGTGTTCGACCTGTTCGCCAATCTGGGCGCGGATGACGATCAGCTTGATTTCCCTGTGCTTTATGCTTCTGGCATCAATGGCTGGGCGGATGCGGAACTCGATGGCCCACGCAAGGACATGTCCGCACTGTTCGATCTGGTGGTCAAGCATGTGCCTGCGCCGGTACAAGTCGCCGCCCGCGCCGAACCCTTCCGGATGCTGGCCACCACGCTGGGCGCTGACCCCTATCTGGGCCGCGTGCTGACCGGACGGGTCGAGGCCGGGACGCTGAAAGCGGGCGAGACGATCAAGGCGCTCTCGCGCGACAACAAGAAGCTGGAACAGTTCCGCGTGACCAAGGTTCTGGCCTTTCGTGGTCTGGGCCAGCAGCCCATCGACGCTGCCGAAGCGGGCGATATCGTCACGCTTGCGGGCATGTCCAAGGCCACAGTGGCCGACACGCTCTGCGCGACCGAGGTTGAAACCGCGCTCCCCGCACAGCCCATCGACCCGCCCACCATCTCGGTCACTTTCGGCATCAATGATTCGCCACTGGCGGGCCGTGATGGCAGCAAAGTGCAGTCCCGCGTCATCCGTGACCGGCTGATGCGCGAAGCGGAAGTCAATGTCGCGATCAAGGTTACGGACACACCGGGCGGCGAGGCGTTCGACGTGGCCGGGCGCGGTGAATTGCAGATGGGTGTTCTGATCGAGAATATGCGCCGCGAAGGGTTTGAACTCTCGATCTCGCGGCCCCGCGTGCTGATGCGCGATGTGGATGGCCAGCGGCTGGAACCCATCGAGGAAGTCACCATCGACGTCGATGACGACTATACCGGCAGCGTGATCGAGAAGATCACCGGCCCCCGCAAGGGCGAGCTGGTCGAGATGAAACCCGCAGGCACCGGCAAGACGCGGATCGTGGCGCATGTGCCCTCGCGCGGGCTGATCGGCTATCACGGCGAATTCATGACCGACACGCGCGGCACCGGCGTTCTGAACC
>SKSL01000183.1 GCA_007123015.1 Natronohydrobacter sp.
ATCCATGACACGCTGTCCCCGATCTATGAGACAGTGAAGATCCTCTCGCGCGACTTGCCCAGCGAGACGACGCTGATCGGCTTTGCCGGCGCGCCCTGGACTGTGGCCACCTATATGATTGCCGGGCGCGGAACACCGGATCAGGCCCCTGCCCACAAGATGCGGGTCGAAGCGCCCGAGGCGTTTGACGCGCTGATCGACCGGATCACGGATGCCACGATCGAATACCTGTCGATGCAGATCGACGCGGGGGCGGAAGTCGTCAAGATCTTCGACAGCTGGGCGGGATCGCTCAAAGGCGAGGCCTTCACCCGCTACGCGCTGGAACCCGCGAAGAAGATCACGAGCGCGATCAAGGCGCGCCATCCCGGCATTCCGGTCATCGCCTTCCCGCGCGAAGCCGGCGATGGCTATATCGGCTTCGGTCCGGCGACCGGGGCCGATTGCGTGGCACTCGACAATTCGGTGACCCCGGAATGGGCCGCAGAACATGTACAGAAGGATGGCTGCGTGCAGGGCAATCTTGCCTCCAGCCATATGGTCACTGGCGGCACGGCACTGGTCGACTCTACCGAGCGCATCCTGCGCGCTTTCAGCAACGGGCCGCATATCTTCAATCTGGGCCATGGGATCACACCCGATGCGGACCCGGAGAATGTGGCGCTGATGATCGAGACTGTGCGCAACTTTCGCCCGTAGGGTGCGTGCTCAGCACGCACCTTACGCGCCGGTGCACCCCCAACTAAGCTGCAAGAACATGCGGATGCGCTGACCTGCATGCATCTGTTTGCGCAGACTCCAGCGCCATGCTAGGGGCTCGGACAGCACGTCTTGCGGGAACATCACATGCAGTTACTGGAAGAAACCCCCGCAGACTGGTGGGAGGTCGAGGCCCTCTATGACCTGTGCTTCGCGCCTGGGCGCGAGGCGCTGTCGTCCTACCGCTTGCGTGACGGCGTGCCCCCTGTTGCGGCTTTATGCCTGCTGTTGCGCGACCGCGATGGTGTTGCCGCGGCGATTCGTTTCTGGCCCGTCCGGGTAGGCGATGCCGATGTACTGCTGCTGGGCCCGATAGCCGTCCACCCGACCCACCAGGGCGAAGGTCTGGGCGGCTGGCTGATGCGCGAAAGCCTCGCGCGGGCCGCAGAGCTTGGCTGGAGCCGTGTCTTGCTGGTGGGCGATGCGCCCTATTACAGCCGTTTCGGCTTCTCGGTGCTTGAAAACGTGATCATGCCACCGCCGACGAACCCCGCGCGCGTGCTGGGTCTGGAACTGGTGCCGGGGGCTTGGGACAAGATTGCAGGCGAAGTGGTCAAAACCGAAGTGATATCGGAAAAGTGACAGTCGGCAATCTGCACGTCTATTCGACCAGAGTGCCGATGTAATCCAGCACAGCCGGGCGCGCGCTTTCCAGTCCCCGCGCCTGCACACGCGCGATCAACTCTGAGACCTCATTCAGATTTGCGCGCCGGATCAGGGATTTGACAGGTCCTATTGAGGCTGGGCGCATGGACAGGGATGCGATACCGATGCCAGCCAATGCCAGCGCATCCGTGGGCCGACCTGCATCCTCGCCGCAGAAGGACAGGGTCGTCTCGGCATCATGACACCGATCCACGATAACCTGCAAAAATGTCAGAAAACTGACATTCAACGTGTCATAGCGCCGCCGCACCAGTTCATTCTCGCGGTCTGCCGCAAAGAAAAACTGCTTCAGGTCATTTCCACCGATCGAGATGAAATCGACCTCGTCATAAAAGCTCTTGGGGGCATAGGCCAGCGAGGGCGTCTCGAGCATCGCGCCGACTTGCAGGCGTTCAGGCAGCTTATGGCCCAAGCGGTCCTCGCGCTCGACCTCGCGCATCAGAATGTCGCGCGCGCGGGTGAATTCGCTGCCAGTGGCCACCAGCGGGAACATCACGGACAAGGGTCGCCCCTGTGCTGCCCGTATCAGCGCCTGCACCTGCATACGCAAGACACCTTGCTTGTCCAACCCCACCCGCAGGGCACGCCAGCCCATCGCCGGATTGGGCTCGTCGGGGCGTTTCATGTAGGGCATGACCTTGTCCGACCCTATATCCAGCGTGCGGAAATGCACGTCCTTGCCCTCTGCAGCATCCAGCACGCGGGCGTAATTGGCCACCAGTTCTGCCCGCCTCGGCATGCGCTCGCGGGCAAGAAACTGCAATTCAGTGCGGAACAGTCCCACAGCTTCGGCCCCGGATGTCGGCAGCGACGGCAAATCCGCCATCAGCCCGGCATTCATCTTCAATGTGATGCGCGTGCCGCAGCGCGCCTGTGCCGGTTTGTCGCGCAGGACAGCGTAGCGCTCTTGCGCCTTGGCCTGCATCGCCATCTTGTCACGAAAAGCCGCTGTTACACTGTCATCAGGGCGCAGATGCACCTGCCCTTCGGTGCCGTCGACCAGAATGTGATCCCCTGTCAGCGCTTCCGTCGTGATGCGCGGGACAGTAATCACCAAGGGGATTGCCAAAGCCCGCGCCACAATCGTCGCATGAGAGCCCACAGCCCCCTCTTCCAGCACCACGGCGCGCAATTTGCGGCCATAGTCGAGCAATTCCCCCGGCCCGATGCTGCGCGCAACCAGAATCGGCCGATCCGGCATCTCGGATCCGGTTTGGCTGCCCTGCCCCGTCAAAATGCGCAGCAGCCGGTTAGAAAGGTCGTCCAGATCATGCAAACGGTCGCGCAGATAGGCATCCGGCACAGTTTCCAGACGGGCCCGTGCGGCGGATTGCTCTTTCTCGACCGCCGCTTCGGCTGATAGCCCCAGGCGGATGTCCTCTTGCATCCGCTTCAACCATCCCCGCGAATGGGCGAACATGCGGTAGGTTTGAAGGACTTCCTGATACTCCTTGTCGCGTGTGCCCGCACGCGTCAGCAATTCATCAATCGAGACACGCAACTGCGCCACAGCGTCGTCCAGTCGCTGGACCTCGGCGCGGCTGTCATCATTGACCAGATTTGTAATGACCACGCGCGGCTCATGCAGCCAGACATGGCCCTCGGCCTCGCCTTCCTGCGCTGTCACACCGCGCAGCAGCACAGGGTTCTGGTGCGGGGCAGCAAAGCTTGTACTGTCACCCACGAAAGCGCCAAGTTCGGTCATTTCGGCGATCAGCATGGCGACCACTTCCAGACCATAAATCTCGTCTTCCGAATAGAGCCGAGGCTCTTTAGCCTGCACCACAAGCACGCCCAACCGCTCGCCCAGTCGCTGGATTGGCACACCCAGAAACGAGGTAAAGACTTCTTCGCCCGTTTCAGCCATATAGCGAAAGCCCGGCTCGGCGGGGGCATTGGCCGAATTGACCGGGCGCGCCAGCCGCGCGACCTTGCCCACCAAGCCCTCGCCCAGACGCAAGCGCGTGACATGCACAGCTTCCGACCGCAAACCTTCGGTCGCGCAGAGCTCCAGGGTATCGGGGTCGCGAAACAGATAGATCGAGCAGACATCGACACCCATCGCCTCAGCGATGATCGTGGTGATCCTGTCCAATCGTTCCTGACCGGGATTGGACACAGCCATTTCATCGCGCAGACGACGCAACAGCTTTCTGCTGTCAGTTTCCGTTCTGTGGGGCATCGCCCCTCCGTTGCTGATCCGGGCCTGCTTTAGCCTGCCTTGTCCAATTCGAACGCATCATGGAGTGACTGCACGGCCAGTTCCATATATTTTCGATCAATCAACACGGAAATCTTGATCTCGGATGTGGCGATCACCTTGATATTGACGCCTTCTTCAGCAAGTGCGCGGAACATGCGCGCTGCAACCCCTGCGTGTGAGCGCATGCCGATCCCCACGACTGAGACCTTGGCGGCGTCAGTATCCACTTCAAGCGCCTCATAGCTGATCTGGCCGGCATCGCGCGCGGCTTCCAGCGCCTTGCGCGCGCGGCCAACCTGATCGACCGGGCAGGAAAAGGTCATGTCCGTGACCGGCTTTTCATGGCCCTGTGCGTTTTCAGAGATGTTCTGCACGATCATGTCCACATTCACCCCGGCTTCCGAGAGCGGCCCGAAGATCGCAGCGGCGATACCCGGGCGGTCCTCGACCGTGACAAGGGTCAGTTTCGCTTCTTCGCGGCTATAGGCCACGCCAGAGACGACTTTCGATTCCATGATTTCATCCTCGTCACAGACCAATGTGCCTGAAGTTTCGTCCGTTTCATCAAAAGATGACAAGACCCGCAGCCGCACCTTGTAGCGCATCGCAAGTTCGACCGACCGGGTTTGCAGCACCTTCGCGCCAAGGCTGGCCAGTTCCAGCATTTCCTCGAAGCTGATCTTCTCCAGCTTGCGCGCTTTCGAGGTGATGCGCGGGTCGGTCGTGTAGATCCCGTCGACATCCGTGTAGATATCGCAGCGTTCCGCATCAAAAGCGGCGGCGAAGGCAACTGCCGTCGTATCAGAGCCACCACGCCCCAGCGTTGTGATCCGCCCCTCGGCGCTGACGCCCTGAAAGCCCGCGATCACAGCGACCTTGAAGCCCTCGGCGAATTTGGCATCAAGATTGGCGCGCGGGATATCGACAAACCGCGCTGCGCCATGCGCGCTGGTGGTCTGGATCGGCACTTGCCAGCCTTGCCAGGACCGCGCCGGCACATCCATTTCCTGGAGCGTCAGCGCCATCAGCCCGGCCGTGACATTTTCGCCCGAACTGACAACTGCATCATATTCGCGCGCGTCATAGAGTGGCGAGGTTTCATTCACCCATCCCACCAATTCATTGGTCTTGCCCGACATGGCCGAAACGATGACGATGACATCATAGCCGCGCGCGACTTCAGTGCGGACCTTCTCGGCGGCGTTGCGAATCCGCTCCAGATTGGCAACGGATGTGCCGCCGAATTTCATCACCAGAAGCGGCATGAGCCCAGACCTTCCCTCTAGATTTGCGCGCTTCTTCTATGCGGTGCCGCGATGGCGCGCAAGGTGGGACGAACCTACAATGACAGGGTGATCCGCGCGGAACACCGACACTGCAGGTCAGGTCGCGCGCTGCATGTCACCCATCGCTGCCAAGGTGCTGGATACTGCGGTCGAGCATGTAATCATGCGCAATGCGATAGGACGCGGCCCCCAAGGCCCGGGCCGCGCTGCCGAAATGGCCCGTGCCCAGATGCGGCTTGCGGATGCCTTGCAGGTCGAGCCTCGCGATCTCGGCTTCGAGCGCGACCAGCAAGCGCTTGCATTCCTTGCGCGGCAAGGCCCCGTCAATCAGGATCGCATCGAAATCGATCACCGCCAGAGTGGACACGACCGCATGTGACAATGCGCGGGCGGCGCGCGTGATCCATGCTTCGGCTATGGGACCGAAAGCCTGCCAATCTGCTGTCTCATCATAGATCGCATAGGGGTCCAGACCCTCGGCATGCACCATGCGTTCCAGCACGGCCAGCGAGGCGTGATCGACAAGGCGCTGCCCCCCCAGCTGATCGGGCACGCGCAAGGGACCGAACCCGCCCGAATTCCCGCTTCTGCCGACATGAACTGCACTATTCAGGATGATCCCGCCCCCCACGAGTGTTCCGATAAAGAAATAGGCAACATCCTGCCCCGGCAAGTCAGGGCCAAAGACCACTTCGGCCCGACAGGCGGCGGTTCCATCATTCTCGATCGAGATTTCGACCGGCAGAACCTCTTGCAACGCGGCGATGATATCCGTGTCGCGCCAGGTTTCCATATCGGGTTTGGGTGCGCCGAAATCATCGGTGAATTCCCAGATATCAGACGGCATGGCCACGCCCATGGCGTCGATATCGCTGCGCTTCAGACTGGCTGTGCGCAAGAGCGGGCGCAAGGCGTCGCGGAAGAATGCAGTCGTGCTGTCGGGGGTCGGATAGCGATGGCGGCTGACACGCCGCGCCAGCACCGCGCCGGAAAAATCAATGACGATCAGTTCAAAACTGCGGCGCCCGATCTTGAACCCCAGATAATGGCGGGCGGCCGGGTTCAGCCGCAACGGGGTCGAGGGCTGCCCGATCCGGCCCCGGATCGGCGCTTCGCGCAAGAGCAGATTATCCGCCTCCAGCGCGCGGCAGATCGTCGAGATCGCATTCGGCGACAGCCCTGTGGCGCGTGTGGCTTCGGCTTTGGTCAGTTGCCCGTAATGGCGGATCAGATGCAGGATCAGCTTTTCATTGAAGCCACGGACATCAACCTGATTGGATCCTTTGACCGGGCTGAGCCGCAGTTTCTCTGCCCGCTCTTCGACGCGCGCCGATGCTGCATCGAGCATTTGCCCATCAGATTGCGGCTTTTCCTGCATGCGCTTCCCCTTGCCCGCTGCCTTACGCTCACGACTGCGCGACAGGGCATATCATAATTTTAATTCATGTCGAAGAAATTATTTACAGTGCGCCCTGCGTGCTTCTACAAATCACGGCAGGGTCAGCACGGGAGGATATCGCGCCGACCCGCCTTCGCTCGGCCGTCTGGCGACAGATCGAGGCTGCCTGAGACAAGACAAGCGCGCTTTCCAGAGTTGCGCATATAAGGGAGAGAGAAATGAAAATCGTGACTACGGGATTGACGGCGATGGCCTTCACGGCGGCGGCAGCCAGTTCTGCCGCAGCCGCTGGCAGCGTTTGCCTGATCACCAAGGACGCCACCAATCCGTTTTTCGTGAAAATGGCCGAAGGCGCTTTCGCGCAGGCCGCCGAACTGGGGCTGGAACTGCGCTCTTTTGCCGGCCGCTTTGATGGCGATCATGAAACCCAGGTCGCCGCAATCGAGACCTGTGTGGCCTCTGGTGTCAACGGCATCCTTTTAGCGGCATCTGATACCAGCGCGATTGTCGATTCTGTGATGGCGGCGCGCGACGCGGGCCTGCTGGTCATCGCGCTAGATACACCGCTTGAGCCAATTGACGCGGCCGACATGACCTTCGCCACGGATAACTTCGAAGCGGGGCGTTTGATCGGCGAATGGGCAGCCGCCTCGGTTGACGCGGAAAACGCGCGGATCGGCATGATCAACCTCAATGTCAGCCAGCCTTCGGTGGATGTGCTGCGCAATCAGGGTTTCTTCGCAGGCTTTGGCATCGATCTTGGTGATCCCAATCGCTGGGGCGATGAGGATGATCCGCGGATTTCTGGACAGGATGTCGGCAGCGGCAATGCTGATGGCGGGCGTCAGGCGATGGAAAACCTGCTTGCGATCGACCCGGATATCAATGTGGTCTACACGATCAACGAGCCATCCGCAGCCGGCGCGTTCGAGGCCCTGCGTGGCTTCGGTCGTGACGAGGGTGTGACCATCGTGTCGGTCGATGGGGGCTGCCCGGGTGTTCAGGACGTGGCCGCGGGCGTGATCGGCGCGACGTCTCAGCAATACCCGCTGCGCATGGCCTCGCTCGGGGTGCAGGCTGTTGCCAATTTCATCGAAAGCGGTGAATTGCCTCAGCCTACCGAAGGCAAGGCTTTCTTCGATACCGGCGTTGGCCTGATCACCGATGCACCTGTTGACGGCATTGAAAGCCTGTCAGTGGAAGAAGGCCTGGAGCTCTGCTGGGGCTGATCCCACACTGAACCAGACAGGTCAGGGCGCATCCAGACCGTGCCAAGACGGCAGGATGCGCCCTGTTCTTTTTCAAACAGATTGACGGGGGATGCGCATGTCGCAAGAGACCGGACCCGCAACGAACCCGACCGAGCAGGTAGCGTCCTTCAGTGGCGGTCCATCCGGGTTCAAGGCAAGACTGATTACCCTGCTCTACACGATGCCCGCGATCGTACCGCTTTTCGTGCTGCTGCTGGCCGTGGCGATTTTCGGGATCCTGCTGGGGGATCGCTTTCTGTCGCCTTTCGCGCTGACGCTGATCCTGCAGCAAGTCGCGATCATCGGCATTGTGGCCATGGCACAAGCCATCGTCATCCTGACCGCAGGGATTGATCTGTCCGTGGGGGCTGTGATGATTCTGTCCTCCGTGGTGATGGGCAAGTTCAGCGTCGATCTGGGACTGCCGCAAGAAGTGGCCATCCTTTGCGGGCTTCTATGCGGCATGTTATGCGGCTTCATCAGCGGTGTGCTGGTGGCCGTGGTCAAACTGCCCCCATTCATTGTCACGCTTGGCATGTGGCAGATCGTCTTGGCCACGAATTTCCTCTATTCGCGCAGCGAAGTCATCCGCAGCCAGATCATCGCCGCTGAAGCGCCCTTGCTGCAATTCTTTGGCCGCACGATCAGTTTTGGTGGTGCGAATTTCACCTATGGCGTGATCTTCATGTTCCTGCTGGTGCTGGTGCTGACCTATGCGCTGGCGCATACGGCCTGGGGGCGGCATGTCTATGCTGTGGGCGATGACCCGGCTGCGGCAGAGCTTTCGGGCGTCAATGTCACCCGCACGCTGATTTCGGTCTATACGCTGGCCGGACTGATCTGCGCTTTCGCAGGCTGGGTGCTGATCGGGCGCATCGGCTCTGTGTCGCCACAATCGGGGCAATTTGCGAATATCGAGTCGATCACCGCTGTGGTGATCGGGGGCATCTCGCTCTTCGGGGGGCGTGGCTCTGTGGCCGGGGCGCTGTTCGGGGCGCTGATTGTGGGCGTGTTCACGCTGGGCCTGCGCTTGCTGGGGCTTGATGTGCAATGGACCTATCTGCTGATAGGCTTGCTGATCATCTTCGCCGTCACTCTTGATCAACGTATCCGAAAGGCCGCCGCATGAGTGTGAAACCTGTTCTGGCCGCGCGTGGTCTGGTCAAGCGCTATGGCCGCGTCACCGCCCTTGATCATTGCGACTTCGAACTGCTGCCGGGCGAGGTCATGGCCGTGATCGGCGATAATGGTGCGGGCAAATCCACCATGATCAAGGCGCTGTCAGGCGCGATCCAGCCCGATGCCGGTGTGATCGAACTGGAGGGCAAGCCTGTCACCTTCAACTCGCCGATTGCGGCGCGCGAGCATGGCATCGAGACCGTCTATCAGACCCTCGCGCTGTCGCCAGCGCTGTCGATTGCCGATAACATGTTCATGGGCCGCGAATTGCGCAAACCGGGGATCATGGGGCGCGTGTTCCACCAGCTTGACAAGCCTGAGATGCGTCGGCGCGCGCGTGGAAAACTGTCTGAGCTGGGGCTGATGACGATCCAGAGCATCGACCAATCGGTCGAGACGCTCTCGGGCGGGCAGCGTCAGGGCGTGGCCGTGGCCCGTGCCGCCGCCTTTGGGTCGCGCGTGATCATCATGGATGAACCAACGGCAGCCCTTGGGGTGAAGGAAGGCCAGCGCGTGCTGGACCTGATCCGCACTGTCAAGGCGCGTGGCGTGCCCATTATCCTGATCAGCCACAACATGCCGCATGTCTTTGAAGTGGCCGACCGCATCCATATTCACCGTCTGGGGCGCAGGCTATGTGTCGTGCGGCCAGAAGACTGCAAGATGTCGGATGCAGTGGCGCTGATGACAGGGGCCATGCGAGCGGAAGACATCAAGCAGAGCGCCTGATGCCGATGGACAGCCTGACACAGGATGCGCGCCTTGTGCTGGCACAGCTTGACGCTGTGCCAGACCGCGCGGGATTTCGGCTTGTGCTCGGCATCGCGGGGCCGCCGGGATCGGGGAAATCGACCTTGGCGGCGCATGTGACCGAAATGCTCAATATGCGCCGCCCTGACAGCGCTGTGCTGCTGCCGATGGACGGGTTCCACCTTGATAATGTCGATCTGGACCGGCTGGGGCTGCGCGCGATCAAAGGGGCGCCGCAGACCTTTGACGCAGCGGGATTTGTCGCCCTGCTGTCGCAGGCACGGCAAGCCGGGCAGGTGATCCGCTATCCAGTATTCGACCGAAATCAGGATCGCGCCTTGCCGGATGCCGGTGAGATTGGGGAAACGGTCGACACTCTGGTGGTCGAGGGCAACTACCTGTTGCTGCCAGAGGGCGCATGGGCCCGGATCCCCGCGCTGCTGGACCTGAGCGTCATGCTGCGCCCGTCGATCAAGACGCTGGAAGCGCGCTTGCTGGCGCGTTGGACCGGCTTGGGCTTGTCTCGTGAAGAGGCAGAGAAGCGCGCACTCGGCAATGATCTGCCCAATGCGCAGCGCGTCCTGACAGACAGCACCACGGCAGATCTGACCCTGCCGCAAGCGTGAAACCCGCGCACTGAGGCTTCAGCCTGAGCGCTAGAGTGACCACCGATCAGCTTGAGCCATCAAGATGTCAGCCAAGCGCGCTGAGCCGCGCAGCGTCGGGCCGCGGTGCGGCGATCCGACCGTCGGGTTATAGCACTTTATGGCAACCAAATCCGCGCGAAAGTAAAGCTATGCGTGTTTGGCTACCAAATCGCCGTGCCGTGGGGGCGGCCCGGCAATGCGCGGCTCAGTATTTTTGATCATCGGCGCGATGCCTCAAGCTGTTCATTGGGTACTCTGGGCAAGCGGTTTTCCAAGGCGGATCAAGCCATCGGTCGCGGCCTCGCCCGCCAGACAGGCCCGCGCGGCCCGGAAGGCCAGCGCGACCACATCGGCGCGCTTCCAGCCCTCATGCAACCCATGCAGGATGCCTGCGGCAAACGCATCCCCTGCCCCCACGGCGCTTACGATCTCTTCGGACGGAACAGGCGGGGCTTCGAACAGCTCAGAGCCCTCGGCCCCGGCCCAGACCACCCATCGCGCTGAATGCAGGACCACCGCTTGGCGCACACCGCGCGCCAGCAAGGCCCGCGTTGCGCCCTTCATCCCATCCAGATCATTGGCATCGCGAATTGCATGGCCAGTGACGCGGGCGGCCTCGACCTCGTTAAGCAAGAGAATATCGACCTGCGGCAACACGGCCTCGACGCGTGTGCGAAAGCTTTCAGCGACGGACGAGACCAGATCGACGCAAGTCAGCATGCCCAGACCGCGCGCCTTTTCCAGAACTTGTGCGGCATGGCTGCGCCCATCGTCCTGCACCTGATCCAGCGCGGCCAGCAACCCGATATAGCCCAGATAGAAGATCTGCGCAGGCGCGCAATGCAGGTCGATATCGGGCAGGTCGAACAGGTCCCCGGCTCCACCATGATAGAAGAATGTCCGGCTGTCGCCGCGCACATTCATCACATGCGTTTGCGCAGTTGCCGCGCGATCGGTGCGGCGGATATGCTGGCTCGGCACTCCGGCTTCGGCGCAAAGCGCCAGCAGCTTGTCGCCTGCGTCATCCTGACCGATCAGCCCCATCGGAATGACCGGATAGGGCGCGCCCATCATGACCAGATCACAGGACACATTCGCCGCGCCCCCACCCAGCGCCTGACGCTGCGCCGAGATCTCGACCAGATCCGACTTGTCCGGCCAGCGCGGGATATCGTGGACGATATCAAGGATCCAGTTGCCTGCGCAGATGATCCCGCACCGCGCCGCACTCATGGAGTGATCTTCTCGTTCCAGAGCAGGCGATAGGCGGGTTCATCTTCCTCGATCTGGCTGAACCGCCCAATCCCGTCGCGGAAGAAATTGTCTTTCATGTCGTCATTGCATTGGCTGACTTCGGCCACAAAAACCGTTTCACCCTCGCCCCAGAAACTATGCTGCAACCCGCGCGGGATGGTGATGCTCTGGCCTGCGCGCAGCTTGTGGACGCGGCCAAAGGCCGGGGCTTCAGCGCCGTCGATCAGCACAGTGTCTTCCAGCGGTTCGCCATGCGCAGGCGTGACTGTGCCTGCCTCGGAGAATTCGACACAAAGCGTGCCGCCACCGCGCACGATGATATCTTCCAGCTTGACCTTATGGGCGTGAAACGGGGTCACTTGCTCTGGTTCCACAAAAAGCAGTTTTTCGGCATAGGGCCGCTCTCCCGGCAAACCGGCAATGCCGTTGCGCAGGCAGAACAGCACCAGCCCCAGCCTTTCAAAATCGCCAAGGCCGAAATCCGTCACATCCCAGCCGATCTGCCGCTCTGACAGCCAGGCATGGCGCGCAGGGTTGGCGCGGTGATCCGCTGGGGTCCAGCTGGCGAAATCGGGCATGGCCCAGTGATGTGCGGCCAGAAGGGCCTCGGCCTTGCGGATGGCAGCATTGATGCGGGATCGTTTCATTGCGGATACTCGACTGTTTGAGTGGTGTTCCGGGTTCCAGCGGCAAGCGCAGCCGTCAGGATCGCATGATGGGCTGCGGCCTCGTCCGGGGTGGCGCAGGGAAAGCCGCGCGCGTCGCCACCTGCCAGTTCATCGACAAAGGCCGCCCACATCTGCTGGATCGCGTCAGGAAAGCCGAATTCGAAAATGCCGCCGGTGATGGTCGGGAAAAGGGGGGTGTAGCCCAGATCCTCGGTCTGCCATGTCTGCGCACCGCCGGGTGTATACTGCATGAACTGCCATTGCCGGGGCGATTTCGTGGTGAAATAGGCCGATCCACGCATACCAAGCACGCGGATCGACCATGTATTCGCCTCGCCCGGTGCGATGCGCCATGTCTTCAGGATCAGCGGGAAGCCGGGCTGATCCGGTGTTTCGACCCTGCCGGTGATGGTCGCATTATCCCATG
>SKSL01000228.1 GCA_007123015.1 Natronohydrobacter sp.
GTCCGCCACCACTGACCCAACCGTCTCCTCAACCATGCCAAGATGCGTGTCGTGCAACAGTGCGATACCATCAAACGGACAACTCGGGCCAAAATGCCCGGAGCTTTGCCCCTGTTACGCGGAGGTAGGTTTGCGGGCAAATTCCGGCAAGAAATGTTGAAAAACTGAAAGTCTCGACGGTGGTTGTGGGCGCTCGACTGCGCAAACCCGCACCGACTGGCCCGCATAAGGCACATGTTGATACGCAAGAGAAACAGAAAACGGCGCGCCCGAAAGCGCGCCGTTTGGGTCTTTCAGAACCGGGATCAGGCTAGGTCGTAGCGATCCGCGTTCATGACCTTGGTCCAGGCTGCGACGAAGTCGTGGACGAATTTCTCGCCTGCATCATCCTGTGCGTAGACTTCGGCATAAGCGCGCAGGACCGAATTCGAGCCAAAGACCAGATCGGCCCGCGTTGCAGTCCATTTGGTCTCACCCGTTGCGCGGTCCGTAAGCGCATAGGCGTTCATACCCTTGGGCACCCATTTCCAGTTCATGTCTGTCAGGTTGACGAAGAAATCCGTCGTCAGCGCGCCAACACGATCTGTGAACACACCATGTCCAGTGCCGCCATGGTTGGTGCCCATCACCCGCATGCCGCCCAGCAGTGCAGTCATTTCAGGCGCGGTCAGGCCCATCAGTTGCGCGCGGTCGAGCAGCATTTCCTCGGCCGTGACGACATAGTCTTTCTTCATCCAGTTGCGGAACCCATCGGCGAGCGGCTCCAGCCACTTGAAGCTGTCGGCATCGGTCATCTCGTCCGTGGCATCGCCGCGTCCCGGTGCAAAGGGCACTTCAACGACATAGCCAGCAGCTTTCGCGGCCTGCTCGACCCCGACATTGCCGGCCAGAACGATCACATCCGCGATCGAAGCACCGCTTTCAGCGGCAATCGGCTCTAGCACCGCCAGCACTTTCTGAAGGCGGTCAGGCTCATTGCCTTCCCAGTCCTTCTGTGGGGCAAGGCGGATCCGCGCACCATTCGCGCCACCGCGATAGTCGGACTGGCGGAAAGTGCGGGCGCTGTCCCAGGCCGTGGCGACCATCTCGGACACGGACAGACCGCTATCGGCAATCTTCGCTTTCACGGTGGCCACGTCATAGTCGCTCTTGCCGGTCGGGACCGGGTCTTGCCAGATCAACACCTCTTTCGGGGCATCCGGGCCGATATAGCGTTCCTGCGGGCCCATGTCGCGATGGGTCAGTTTGAACCAGGCGCGCGCGAAAGCATCGTCAAACTTGGCTGGGTCGGCCATGAACTTCTCGCAGATCGCGCGATAGGCCGGATCCATTTTCATCGCCATATCGGCATCGGTCATGATCGGGTTCAACCGGATCGAGGGGTCTTCGACATCGACAGGCTTGTCTTCTTCCTTTATGTCGATGGGTTCCCACTGCCATGCCCCAGCGGGGGATTTCTTCAATTCCCACTCATAGCCGAAGAGCAGCTTGAAATAGCCCATGTCCCATTTCGTAGGGTGCGTGGTCCACGCACCTTCGATCCCGGACGTGACCGTATCCCGGCCAATGCTGCGGGTCTTGTGGTTGTTCCAGCCAAGCCCCTCTTCTTCGAGCGCAGCCCCTTCGGGCGCGGGGCCCAGATTGGCTGCATCGCCATTGCCATGCGCTTTGCCGACTGTGTGACCACCAGCCGTCAGCGCGACAGTTTCTTCATCATTCATGGCCATCCGCGCGAAGGTCTCGCGCACATGGGCTGCAGTTTTCAGCGGATCAGGCTGGCCATTCACACCTTCGGGGTTGACGTAGATCAGCCCCATTTGCACAGCCGCAAGCGGGTTTTCCATCGTCGCGGCATTATCGACCGAATCGTAACGTTCATCGGACGGGGCCAGCCATTCGCGCTCGGACCCCCAATAAACATCCTTCTCAGGCCCCCAGATATCTTCGCGGCCAAAGGCAAAGCCAAAGGTCTTCAGGCCCATATTTTCATAGGCAATGGTCCCGGCCAGCACCATCAGATCGGCCCAGCTGATCTGGTTGCCGTATTTCTTCTTGATCGGCCAAAGCAGGCGGCGTGCCTTGTCCAGATTGGCATTATCCGGCCAGGAATTCAGCGGCGCAAAGCGATGATTGCCTGTGCCAGCACCGCCACGGCCATCCTGCACCCGGTAGGTGCCCGCAGCATGCCAGGACATGCGAATCATCAGACCGCCATAATGGCCCCAATCCGCCGGCCACCAGTCCTGACTGTTTGTCAACAGCGCGTGGATATCGGCCTTCAGCGCCTCGAAATCCAGTTTCTTGACTTCTTCGCGATAGCTGAAGCCCTGCAGCGGGTTCGATTTCGTGTCATGTTGGTGCAGAATGTCCAGATTGAGCGCCTTCGGCCACCAATCCATCACGGCTGTGCCTGTGGTCGTCAGACCACCATGCATGACCGGGCATTTGCCTGCCTTGTCGGAACCGTCCATGTTTTCCTCCATGTGTGAGTTTCTGGAATGGTTCTAACAGGTCATCGTGATCAGGTTAAGTTGAATTACCTGATCATTGCCATCAGTATTTATTATTCCTAAAGCGGGTTGCGCATGGCGCGGCGCATCAGCCATCCGGCGATCAGCACAGCGACAAGCACGATCCCGATGATGATCGTTGCCAGCGCATTCACATCCGGGCTGACGCCCAGGCGCACTTTCGAGAAGATCACCATTGGCAATGTCGATGCCCCGGGGCCAGACACGAAGCTCGCAATCACCAGATCATCAAGCGAAAGCGTGAAGGCCAGCAGCCACCCGGCCACCAGCGCGGGCATGATCACAGGCAGTGTCACATCGAAGAACACGCGCACAGGACCTGCGCCCAAGTCGCGCGCGGCCTCTTCAAGCGAGTCGTCCATCTGGCGCAGGCGCGACTGCGCGATCACTGCGACGAAAGCCGCGCAAAAGGTTGTATGCGCGATGATGATCGTGGTCAGGCCGCGTCCTGCGGGCCAGCCAAGCGTCAGTTCCATCGACACGAACAGCAGCAACAGCGACAGGCCCGTGATCACTTCTGGCATGACCAGCGGTGCCGTGATCATCCCTGTAAGCAGCAAGCGCCCGGTGAAGCGCGAAAATCGCGTCAGAACGAATGCGCCCAATGTGCCGATGACTGTAGCCAGCGTGGCTGACCAGAAGGCGACCTTCAAGCTGATCCAGGCTGCATTCAGGATCTGCCGGTCCCGTAGCAACTCGCCATACCATCTTGTCGAAAACCCGCCCCAGACCGTGACCAGGCGGCTTTCATTGAAGGAAAACACCACCAATGAGATGATAGGCGCATAGAGGAAGATGAAGCCGAAAGCCACGGCCATGGGCAGGAACCAGCCGCGCATCAGTGTTCCTCTCGTCGGTTCTGGACCGATTGCAGCCACATGATCGGGGCCACGACCAGAAA
>SKSL01000234.1 GCA_007123015.1 Natronohydrobacter sp.
CTGCCAGATAAGCCGCGCGGTGCTGCATCAGCGCTGTCCAGGCCGCCACATATTCCATTGCCAGTGGGTCGCGCCCAGAGCGGAACCGCTCCAGAACTGGCGGGAACATGACCTCGGGCTGCGCTTCGATCAGATCGCGCCACTGCGCGTAGCATTCCGGTGTATAGATGACAGCAGAGAGCGCGAGCGCCTGTTCCACAGGGTCCAGCGTCATGGGCTCGATTTTCGCGCCGGCACGTTCCAGCGCTGTGACAGCCTGATCAAAGCCATCCTGCACGGCAGGGCGGATATCGGTCAAGGGTGCGCCTTCGAGCACCAGAAACCGCCGCCCCGCAAGGTGCGCGCCGCGCAAATCGGGCGCGCGTGCGTTTTCCATGGCAGCAAGCGCCAGGGCGCAATCCTCGACCGTGCTCGCCAGCGGGCCGACTGTGTCGAATTTCGGCGCAAGCGGCACAGCGCCTTCAAGCGACAGGCGGCCCGAAGTGGTTTTCAGCCCTACCAGATCATTCCACGCTGCCGGAACCCGCACCGACCCGCCTGTATCCGAACCGATGGCCAGCGGTGCCAGCCCGAAAGCGACCGAGGCCGCAGCCCCGGAAGACGACCCACCCGGCACCGCTTCCAGGTCATTGTAGCAAGGCGGGGTTGCTGTGACCGGGTTCAGGCCAAGCCCGGAATAGGCGCATTCGGTCTGATGCGT
Source organism: Natronohydrobacter sp. (assembly GCA_007123015.1). Taxonomy (GTDB): domain Bacteria; phylum Pseudomonadota; class Alphaproteobacteria; order Rhodobacterales; family Rhodobacteraceae; genus Roseinatronobacter. The sequence continues at coordinate 701 of SKSL01000234.1, forward strand.
CTTGCCCAGACAGATGCTGCCCGCAGCTGTCATCGCGCGCAACACGGCTGCGTCCCGCTCAGGCACACGCCCTTTCAGCAAGGCGGTGCCCGCTTCGGTCGCGACATTGGCCGTATCGAACAGATCCTTCCAGGACACAGGCACGCCATCGAGCGGCCCCAGCCGCAACCCCGCACGCGCGCGCGCGCGTGCGGCCATGGCCTCGGTCAAGGCGCGGTCGCGTGTGGTCCTTGCATAGATGCGGCGGCCCATCGGATGGGTGTCGATGGCCGCGAGATAGTCTTCCGTCAAAGTCAGAGGGCATAGCGTGCCAGAGGCAATCCTGCGCCCGAGTTCCGCAGCGGGCAGGGTCAGCGGGTTAGGCGTCATGGCAGGGTCCTTTCCAAGGGCATGCGTGCGGTCAGATGGCATAGGGGCAGTCTGGCACGTCACTGATTTCTGAACCAAGCTTGCCCCAATCGGCAACCCCCATCGGATATGCGCGCAAGGATGAAATGGAAAGTGCGTTGCTTTTGACGCATGGACAAGCGCGCAGAGCATGGCATATTTCGCACATGAAATACGATGCTGATATCCTGATCGTCGGGGGTGGCTTGAATGGCCCCTCTCTGGCCTTGGCGCTGGCGCAGGCCGGATTGCAGATCACTGTGCTGGATGCCCTGCCACAGGCGACCCGCGCAGACCCGGAATTTGACGGTCGATCCTATGCGCTGGCGCTGGGCTCCAGCCGGGTTCTGAGCGCGCTTGGACTGTGGAAGCGGCTGGCGCCGCAGGCGCAGCCGATCTTGCAGGTCAAGGCCAGTGACGGGCGCGCAGGCGAAGGGGCTGCGCCGTTTTTCCTGCATTTTGATGCGGCCGAACTGGAAGAAGGCCCGATGGGCCATATGCTCGAAGACCGTTTCCTGCGCCGCGCCCTGCTGGACGCGATGGAGGCCACGTCCGGCATCACCCATCGCCCCAGCGCGCGCGTTGTCGGGCAGGACACTGACGCTTCAGGCGCATCGGTCCTGCTGGAAGATGGCACGACTCTGCGGGCCCGCTTGCTGATCGGGTGCGACGGGCGCGACAGTGGCACTGCCGAGCGCGCAGGGATCCGGCGCACGGGCTGGGACTATGGCCAGACTGCGTTGGTCTGCGCGATTGAGCACGCGCGGCCCCATGACGGCATTGCGCATCAGTTCTTCATGCCGGCAGGCCCGCTTGCGATCCTGCCGCTTCCGGGGAAGCGCGCCTCGATCGTCTGGAGCGAAGCCACCGAAACGGCCGAAGCGATCCACGCGCTTGGGGATGCGGCCTATCTGGACGCGCTGCGCCCGCGCTTCGGCGATTTCCTTGGCGACATCAGGCTTGCCGGGAAGCGCTATGCCTATCCGCTGAAACTGACCATTGCCAACAGTTTCATCGCGCCGCGTCTGGCGCTGGTGGGGGATGCGGCGCATGGGATGCACCCGATTGCCGGGCAGGGCTTCAATTTCGGGTTGCGCGATGTGGCCGCGCTGGCCGAGGTGGTCACTCTGGCAGCACGGCGCGGTGAAGATATCGCCTCGCCGCTGGTGCTGGAGCGCTACCAGCAATGGCGGCGCTTCGACACGATGCTGATGGCGGCTGGCACAGATGGCGTGAACCGTCTGTTTTCAAACAATAGTGCCCTGCTGCGCGGCTTGCGCGATCTTGGCATGGGGGCGGTGTCTGCCATCCCGTCCCTGCGCCGCCGCTTCATGCGCGAGGCTGCCGGGCTGACCGGCGATCTGCCGCGGCTGATGCGTGGCCTGAAGGTCTGATCGGGGATCGGGCTGCGCGGCCTCACCAGTTTGTGACAGCTTGATCTGCGCAAATTCCCGCTTTCGACCGTATCGTAGGCAGTAACCCAACCGGAGATCCTGATGACCCTACGCGGCCTGATCCTTGCCATCTGCACTCTGTTCGCCAGTCTGACCCATGCAGCAGCGCAATCCACCCAGACCGCGCTGGTGGCGGGGGGCTGTTTCTGGTGCGTGGAATCCGATTTCCGCCGTGTGCAGGGGGTGACGGATGTGCGCGTCGGCTTTGCCGGGGGGACGACACCAAACCCGACATATGATGATGTGGCGCGCGGTCGCACGGATCATCTGGAAGTTACTGAAATCACTTTCGACCCGGCCCGGATCAGCTATGATCAGATCCTGCATCTGTTCCTGCGTTCGGTCGATGTGCTGGATGATGGTGGCCAATTCTGTGACCGGGGTGCGCATTACACCACGGCGATTTTCGCTACGCCAGATCAGACAGCAAGCGCGACAGCGGCCATTCGCGCCGCTGAAGCCGAGCTTGGCCAGTCTGTCGTCACCCCGGTCCGGTCCAGTGCGACATTTTACCCGGCTGATGATTTCCATCAGAATTACGCCAATTCGACCGAGCGCACATTGACACGGTTCGGTTGGGTCGAACGGCGCGACGCCTATCAGCGCTACCGCCAAGCCTGTGGACGTGACCAGCGGGTGCGCGCGCTCTGGGGCGCGTCAGCCGCTTTCGCCAAGTAGCGCCAGAATGTCCGCGCGGGTCGGCATGGCGTCCGCTGTGCCCGCGCGTGTGACCTGCAGCGCTGCGGCTGCGGATGCAAAGCGCATCGCCTGCTCTGGCACAGCGCCACTGTCCAGCGCGGCGGCCAGCGCGCCTGTGAAGCAATCCCCGGCACCGGTTGTGTCGACGACCGTGACAGGCAGGGCAGGAGCATGGATCGTTTCCATCC
>SKSL01000237.1 GCA_007123015.1 Natronohydrobacter sp.
TGTGTTGCGGGCTATGCGCTGGGGCGTATCCTGCGCCCCGGTCTACGCCTGCGGCTTCGGCGCGCGTGAGCGTTTCAGGGCAGCACGCAATTCAGGCAGGCTGAAGGCGCCAATCATCTGCCCGAACCCCAGATAGAACCCCGCACCGCCCAGGATCAGGATCATCAGCGCAATGTAGCGTTGCCCCGATTGCACCAGCATTTCGCCCAGCATCAGGCTCAACCCGAATAGCACGCCCCCCAAAGCCAGCGAGGCCAGCACGATCCGCCAGGCACGGCGCATCATCTGCGCATCCAGCCGCGCCGCCTGCCCCATGCCGCGCGCCCCAAGCCAGAGTTGCAGCACCATGATCCAGCCTGCCATGGTCGTCGCCCAAGCCGCAGCAATGAAGCCCAGCGTGCCCATCAGACCGATGGCAATGGCGGCATTGATCACCATCGAGACCAGCGCATATTGAAAGGGCCGCTTGGTGTCGTGGCGCGCGTAATAGAGCGGTTGCAGGACTTTATGCAGCACGAAAGCAGGCAGGCCCAGGCCGTAGACCGCGAGTGCCAGCGCAGTAGAGGCCGTGTCGAGATCTGTCCAGGCCCCGCGCGCAAACAGGACCGAGACGATAGGCGTCGCGATCACCACAAGCGCCACAGCGCAAGGCAGTGTGAGGAACAGCGCAAATTCCAGCCCGCGATTGAAACTGTGCTGCCCCGCTTCGGTCTCGCCTGCGCGCAGACGGCGCGAGAGTTCGGGCAAAAGCACCACGCCGACCGCGATCCCCACCACGCCCAGCGGCAGCTGATACAGCCGGTCAGCATAGGATAGCCAAGACACGGCGTTTTCGGTGAAACTGGCAACCTGGCGCCCGACGATCAGATTGATCTGCACCACACCGCCCGCCAGCACCGCAGGCCCGGCAATGATCGCCAACCGCTTCAGTTCCGGCGTCATGCGCGGCCAGCGAAACCGCATGGCAAAGCCTGCGCGGCGCACAGCGATCCAGAGTGCGGCCAGCTGCGCCACGCCTGCCACAGGCACCGCGAAGGCCAGTGTCAGCCCCATATCCCAGCCCGCGCGATCCGCTGTGATCATCGCCAGAACGAAGACCACATTCAGCAGCACTGGTGCTGCCGCCGCCGCCGTGAAACGCCCGACTGCGTTCAGCATGCCCGACAGAAGCGCCACCAGCGAGATGAAGAAGATATAGGGAAACGCCACGCGCCCGAACAGCACGGCCATGTCGAACCGCTCATCCTGCGCAAAGCCTGCGGCCATGCCCCAGACCAGAAACGGCATGGCAATCACCGCCAGCGTCGAGAAGATCAGAAGCAGCGCCGCCATGCCCCAGAAGGCATCACGCGCGAAGCTCTCGGCATCTTCGTCTGCTTCGTGTTTCTTGGCGAAGATCGGCACAAAGGCGAAATTGAACGCGCCTTCGGCAAAGAAACGGCGGAACATGTTGGGCAGCGAAAAGGCCACGAAAAACGCGTCTGTCACAGGCCCTGCGCCAAGATAGGCGGCCATCATCACATCGCGGACAAAGCCGAAAACCCGGCTGAGCAATGTCCACAGGCCCACTGTCAGGAACCCTGCCACCAGCCGGATACGCGCCATCAGTCAGACTTTCCCTGATGGCGCGGCTGCCATGCCATGCCCATATAGCCTTGACCCGCCCGCAATTCGGCCAGCATAGACTTCAGCCGTTTTTCGCGCGTGACGGGCCGTTTCGCACTTTTGATCCAGATCAGCCAATCATTGCGCTGATAAGGCGGGCGCGCATCATAGGCGGCGCGCAGTCCTTCACGCTGCAAGGCATCCTCCACAAATTGCGGCATGATCTCGCGCGGCCGCATCATCAGCTTGCGGCCCGCTCCGCGCCTGCAGCGATGGCAGCGCGCAGCTTGCGCTCAAGCGCCTCTTGTCGGGATTTCGAATGCAGCTTCAGGCCGAACATGTCTTTCACATAGAAGGTATCGACAGCCTGCACGCCATAAGTCGCAATCACGGCACTGGCAATCGAGATATTCGAACCCGCCAGCGTGCGCGCCAGATCATAGAGAAGTCCAGGCCGGTCGCGCGTATCCACTTCGATGATCGTGTAGATTTCCGAGCCTTCATTGTCGAAACTGATTGTGGTCGGCACCCGGAACGCCCGCTCGCGCTTCTTGACCTTGTCGCGATCGGCCAGCGCGTCAGAGGCCACCACTTCGCCTTTCAGAGTCCGCGTGATCATCGTGCGCAGGCGCGGCAGGCGGTTGTCTTCGAAGGGGCTGCCTTCGCTGTCCTGTATCCAGAACACAGCCGTCGCGAACCCGTCCTTGGTGGTATAGCTGCGCGCATCGACGATATTCGCAGCCACCAGCGCCAGCGCTCCGGCAAATCGCGCAAAGAGCCCCGGATGATCGGACAGCACAAAACAGGCCCGTGTCGCATCGCGGTCCCTGTCCTGATGCAGATCAACGCGGATTTCATCTGGCGTGATCCCTTGCAACATGCTGGCCAGAACAAGATGCGTGTCCGTCGGCAAACCCTGCCAATAGGGGTCGTAATGCCGTGCCACTTCCGTGCGCAACTCAGTGCGTGACCAGTCGGACAGCGCCTCGCGCAAGGCGCGCTTGGCCTCATCCGTGCGGTTTTCGCGGTTGATGGCTTCGAGACCTGTCTCCAGCGCATAGGCGGTTTCACGGTACAACTGGCGGATCAATTGCGCTTTCCAGTTGTTCCAGGTGCCCGGACCGACACCGCGGATGTCGCACACTGTCAGCGCCGTCAGCAGGTCAAGCCGCTCGCGTGTCTTCACCAGTTTGGCAAAATCGCGGACTGTACGCGGATCCGCGATGTCACGCTTCTGGGCCGTATCGGCCATCAAAAGATGATAGCGCACCAACCATTCCACTGTCTCGCATTCCGCTTTCTTCAAGCCCAGCCGCGGGGCCACCTTGCGCGTAATCTGAGCGCCCAGAACAGAGTGATCTTCCGGCCGCCCTTTGCCAATGTCATGCAACAGCAGCGCCACATAAAGCACCCGGCGATTGACGCCTTGAGACAGGATCCGCGAGACCACGGGCAGTTCCTCGACCAGCTGCTCGCGCTCGATCAGAGCAAGCTGGCTGATACATTGGATCGTGTGCTCATCGACTGTGTAGTGATGGTAGACATTGAATTGCATCATGGCGACGATGGGTTCAAATTCCGGAATGAAAGCGCCCAGAACCCCCAGTTCATTCATCCGCCGCAAGGCGCGTTCGGGGTTGGAATGATTCAGCAGCATGCGCAGGAAAATCTTCTGCGCTTCAGGGCTTTGGCGGAATTTCGCATCAATCAGGTGCAGGTTGGACGCGATCAGGCGCATCGCGTTGGGATGCAGCAGATAGCCGGTCACCAGACCTTCTTCGAACAGGCGCAGCATATTGATCGGCTCTGCCAGAAA
>SKSL01000196.1 GCA_007123015.1 Natronohydrobacter sp.
CAAATTAAAAATACCATTATAAACAGATGTTTATATTAGAACAGAACATGAATATTTTGAAAAGATGGATATTGCAGAAGATTTCTGCACAGACGCACTATCCGCGTTATCCCTTGTGATCAAGTTCGGGCGGCAACTTGCGAATGACTGCACAACGTGACAGCACTGACATGACTGGGGGATAACTGCGCCGTCTTGGTCAAGTTGTCCTGCCGCTTTCGCACAGGGTTATTCACATGGGTCTTGTTCTTGCCTCACAATCCGTCAGCCGCCGTGAGATGCTTGAACAGGCCGGCGTCCCGATAGAGATCGTCCCTGCCCGCATTGATGAAGCTGCCATCCGTGACGCGCTGCTGGCCGAGCAAGCCAGCCCACGCGATATTGCCGACACATTGGCCGAAACCAAAGCGCGCAAGATTGCGGGTCGGATGCCGGGGCGGCTGGTTCTGGGCTGTGATCAGGTGCTGGCCCATAAGCACATGATCTTCGAGAAGCCACCGACGCTTCAAGCCGCGCGCGACCAGTTGCGGATTTTGCGCGGGGCGACGCATCAACTGCTTTCCGCTGCTGTGCTGTATGAAGATGGTGAACCGGTCTGGCGGCATGTCGGTGTGGCGCGTCTGACCATGCGGCAGGTGTCGGATGACTATCTGGAAAGCTATCTGGGGCGGAACTGGCCCGATATCGCAGGCTCGGTCGGGGGGTATATGCTGGAACGCGAAGGCGTTCGGCTGTTCGCGCAAGTGCAGGGCGATTATTTCACCATCCTTGGCCTGCCCCTGCTGGAATTGCTGAACCATCTGACCTTGCGTGGAGTGATTGAGGGATGAGCAGAATACCGCTTGCTGGCGTCATCGGCGCCCCGGTCAGCCATAGCCGGTCACCGCGGCTGCATGGCACCTGGCTGCGCAAGTATGGGGTCCTTGGGCATTATGTGCCGCTGCATGTCGAAGCCGGTGATCTGGCTAGTGTCTTGCGCGCCATGCCGCAAATGGGGTTTGTTGGGGCGAATGTGACCATCCCGCATAAAGAAGCCGCTCTGGTGCTTGCCGATGACGTGACCGAGCGTGCAAAGCGGATCGGCGCTGCGAACACCCTCAGTTTTCACGCGGGCCGGATTCATGCGGACAACACGGATGGCTATGGTTTCATGGCTAATCTGACCCAGTCTGCGCCAGACTGGCGGCCCGATGCAGGCGCTGCCTTGGTGCTTGGCGCGGGGGGTGCTGCGCGGGCCGTGATCGTGGCGCTGCAAGACGCAGGCGTGCCACAGATCCGGTTGGCCAATCGCACGCGGGACCGAGCCGAAGACCTGGCGGCAGAATTTGGCTGTTCAGTGCAGGACTGGGATCAGCGCGCGCAAGGGCTTCAGGATCTGGGCCTGTTGGTGAATACCACAGCGCTGGGCATGGTAGGTCAATCTGCGTTGGAGATGCCGCTTGACGATCTGCCCGCACATGCACTGGTGACGGATATTGTTTATTCACCCTTGGAAACTGCGCTGTTGCAATCTGCTCGGGCGCGCGGGTTACGCGCAGTTGATGGCTTGGGGATGCTGTTGCATCAGGCTGTTCCGGGGTTTGAGCGCTGGTTCGGGACGCGGCCTGACGTCACACACACCCTGCGCGATGCGGTTCTCGCATGAAACCCTATCGGCTGGGGCTCACTGGTTCGATCGGGATGGGCAAAAGCACGACAGCGGGGTTCTTCCGTGACCTCGGCGTGCCAGTCTGGGATGCAGATGCCGCTGTGCACAGGCTTTATGGTCCGGGTGGTGCCGCTGTCGGGCCAGTCGGGGCGCTTTGCCCGGCGGCTGTTGTGCAGGGCGCGATTGACCGGGATGCGCTGAAACAGTGGATCGCGCAGGACAAGTCCGCGCTTGGTCAGTTGGAAGCCGTGGTGCATCCGCTGGTCGCAGAAGATCGCGCCAATTTCGTCGCGGATGTCTCCCGCCCGCTGGTGGTGCTTGATATTCCGCTGCTTTTCGAAGTGGGGGCGGATGTTGATGGCGTGCTGGTCGTGACTGCCCCGCCCGAGGTGCAGCGCGCGCGGGTTCTGGCGCGTCCCGGCATGACCGAGTCGCAATTCAATGCCATCCTTGCGCGGCAGATGCCGGATGCCGAGAAACGGCAGCGCGCTGATTTCGTGATCGAGACACTGGATATGGACAGTGTGCGCCAATCTGTGCAACATCTGGTAGCGACATTGGGGAAGCGCGATGCGTGAAATCGTTCTGGATACAGAAACTACAGGCTTTGAACCCGAAGCTGGCGACCGGATTGTCGAGATCGGTGCGCTGGAACTGGTCAATCACATGCCGACCGGGCGGACCTATCATCAATACATCAATCCGGAACGCGACATGCCGGACGGGGCTTTTGCTGTGCATGGGATCGGCCCGGATCTGTTGCAGCCGCCACGCGCTGCCGCTGCGGGCGAGATCACCTTGCGCGACAAACCGCTTTTCAAGGATGTGGCCGCGGATTTCGTTGCCTTTGTCGGTGATGCCAAGCTTGTCATTCATAATGCGGCTTTCGATATGAAATTCCTGAATGCGGAATTGCGCTGGGTGGGTCTGACAGAGCTGGACTGGGAGCGCGCAGTCGATACGCTTGCGATCGCGCGCAAGAAATTTCCGGGCTCGCCCGCCTCGTTGGATGCGCTGTGTCGGCGTTTCGGGATTGACAATTCGGCGCGTAGTTTGCACGGCGCGTTGCTGGATAGCGAGATTCTGGCAGAGGTCTATCTTGAGCTTCTCGGCGGCCAACAGCCTGATTTTGCCTTGGCGACATCGGCGCAATACGCAGCGCGTGCGACTGGGCAAGCGGCTCCATTGCCCAAACGCCTGCGGCCCTTGCCATCACCAGTCACAGAGGCCGAAGCAACCGCTCATGCTGCTTTTGTCGAAAAGCTTGGCGATAATGCGATCTGGCGTCATTATGGATGAAAAAAGCCCCCATTGCGGGGGCTTTGATCAGATCAGTTGACCGGTGCGTTTTCTTTCTGCGCTTTCAACGCAGCTTGACGCTGCAACTCTTGCTTGTAGAGCGCGAGGAAATCGACCGTATCCAGGTTCAGCGGCGGGAAACCACCATCACGTGTGACATCCGAGATGATGCGACGGGCGAAGGGGAAGATCATGCGTGGGCATTCGATCAGCAGAAACGGGTGCAGCTGTTCCTGCGGGACGCCTTCCACCAGAAACAGCCCGACATAATCCAGCTCGACAATGAACAGGACCTGATCATCGGCCTTGTTCTTCGAAGTGATCTTGAATTTTGTCGCGACATCATACTGATTTTCAGCGTCGCGCTTGTTCGCGTCCAGGCTGACCTGCACCTGAATATCCGGCTGGACATTCGTGCCCTGCAGTTTCTTCTGGGCGGCAACATTCTCGAAGGACATATCGCGCATGTATTGCGCGAGGATGCGCATGTTCACTTTCGGCGGTGTTGCGGGTTGTGCTGCAGTTCCGGTGGCTGGTTGGTCTGTCATGTCTGCTCCTGTGCGATTGGTCACTTGAATTTGGCACTGCTTCTATCAGGGCAGGGGGTGCGCCTCAATCCCGCTTTTCCGGATGCGTGATGCGTGGCTTTTGTGGGGGTGGTGCATGTTCATAATCGCCTTCGATCGTGACCTGCTGGTCGTCGTGGCGGGATTTGAGATTGTGCAGGATCTGCAGAAGCAGAATGTGGCGAATTGGCGGAAGGAGCAGCAGGAACCCGAGCGTGTCGGTGAAGAAGCCGGGCAGGAAGATCAGCGCAGCCCCGATCACGCGCAAGGCGGAATGCCCCATCGGGCTGGCTGGATTGGAGTGATGGTGCAGCGCGGCCCGGACATCATGGGCGCTGCGCTGCGGTTCGAGCCGGATCAGCACCGCCCCAAGTGCTGTTGTCAGCAAGACCCAGGCCAGAGTCCCGATCACGCCAATATGACCACCGATCTGCACAAAGAGCGCGATCTCGATGATGGGAACTGCCACAATAGCGAGTAAAAGCCACATAATCGCATCCCTGCTGCAGAAGTTCGGGACAAGCATGGTGGACTTGCCCGGCAACCCACCTTACATAGGCAGCAGACCCGTCATACCAACCCCGGGCCGAGGAAACAATGGAACCAGCCGTGATTCAGCTTCTGATACTTGCCGGTATAGCCGTTTTTCTGATCCTGCGCCTGCGCGCTGTGCTGGGATCGCGGGACGGTTTTGAACAGCAGCCATTGCCACGGCAGGGCTCTGGTGGTGATCCGGTGTCGAAACCGCGCTTCGAAGTGATCGAAGGCGGGCCCGATACGGATATTACCGATCATGTCGAAGATGGCTCTGACAAAGCCAAGGCGCTGGCGCGCATGAAGGCGATTGATCCGGATTTCAGTGTCAGCGAATTTCTGCAGGGTGCGCGTGGTGCCTATGAGATGATCTTGATGGCGTTTGAATCGTCAGATCTGGACTCGGTCCTGCCATTTCTGTCTCGGGACGTGTTCAACAGCTTCGATGAAGTCGTGCAGCTGCGTGAGCGTGAAGGTTTGAGGGTCGATGCCACATTTGTCGGTTTGCGCGAATTGGAAATCGTTGATGCCATATTTGACGAAGATACGCGGGAAGGCGAGATCACAGTCAAATTCGTTGGCGAACTGACGTCTGTCGTGCGCAATGTCGAAACCAGCGAAGTGGTGGAAGGTGATCCGAACCAGATCAAGCGCCAGAAAGATGTGTGGACCTTTGCGCGTGACATGAGCTCGGATAGTCCGAACTGGAAGCTGGTGGCCACGGGCGAATGAGTCGCAAGCGACGTCATCTGTCGCCAGAAGACAGAGAATTATGGGGCCGCGTGGTGGAAACTGCGCGGCCTTTGAAATCGACGCCACTGGCTTTGCCCGAAACATCTGTTCCTGCCTCTTTGCCAGAAGCGCCGCAACCCGTACCGCGTGTTGACGTACCCCGGACCATACGGCCAGAAGGCCGCAAGACGCCCCCGCAGCAAGATCTGGCCCATCCCTTGTCTGAATCTCTGGCGCGCGTGCCGGTCCAGATGGACAAACGTCAATTCCAGCGCCTGAGCCGGGGGAAGCTGGACCCCGAGGCGCGGATCGACCTGCATGGGATGACTTTGACGCAAGCGCATGGCGCGTTGAACGGGTTTATTCTGCGTGCGCATGCAGCCGGGATGCGGCTGGTTTTGGTGATCACAGGCAAGGGCAAGAGCGTTGCTGATGATGGGCCGATCCCCCGCAGGCGCGGGGCCTTGAAGCATGATGTCCCGCAATGGCTGCGCATGGCGCCGCTTGGGCCTTTGGTGCTGGAGATACGGGAAGCGCATATCCGCCATGGGGGCGCAGGCGCGTATTATGTCTATCTGCGGCGTCCGCGCGGGTAGGGTGCGTGCTGAGCACGCACCTTACGGGTCGGACACCACGCAAGCGGGCTTGGCTTTGCTGCCGATTTGAGGCAAGGCGCTTCACATGACATTCCGTTTTGATATATCGGCCCGTGATGGCCGGGCACGCAGGGGCGTGGTCTCGACCCCCCGCGGCGAAATCCGCACCCCTGCCTTCATGCCCGTGGGCACGGCTGCAACTGTGAAGGCCATGCTGCCGGTGTCGGTGCACGAAACCGGGGCGGATATTCTGCTGGGCAACACATACCATCTGATGCTACGCCCGACCGCCGAACGGATTGCGGCCTTGGGGGGTTTGCACAAGTTCATGGATTGGGACCGCCCCATTCTGACCGATTCAGGCGGCTTTCAGGTCATGTCGTTGGCCAAATTGCGCAAACTCACCGAAGAGGGCGTGCGTTTCGCAAGCCATATCGACGGATCGAAGCACCTGCTGACGCCTGAGCGGTCCATGGAAATCCAGCGCCTGCTCGGCTCCGACATCGTGATGTGTTTCGATGAATGCCCGGCCTTGCCTGCCGATCGCAAGACGATCAACGACTCGATGCAATTGTCGATGCGCTGGGCGCAGCGCTCGCGCGATGCGTTCGGCGACCGGCCGGGCCATGCGCTTTTCGGCATCCAGCAAGGCGGGCTGGAGCCGGATTTGCGCGAAGAGTCCGCTACGGCGCTTCGTGCTATCGGATTTGATGGTTATGCGCTAGGCGGTCTGGCCGTGGGCGAGGGACAAGAGGCGATGTTCGGTGTGCTGGATTACGCGCCAGAGCAACTGCCCCAGGACAAGCCGCGCTATCTGATGGGCGTCGGCAAACCCGATGATATCGTCGGCGCTGTTCAGCGCGGTGTCGATATGTTCGACTGTGTGCTGCCCTCGCGCTCTGGGCGGACCGGGCAGGGCTGGACCGCACGCGGACCGGTCAATCTGCGAAATGCGCGCCACCGCGACGACCCGCGTCCGCTGGAAGAAGATTGCGACTGCCCCGCCTGCCGGAATTACAGCCGCGCCTATCTGCATCATGTGATCAAGAGCGATGAGATCATCGGCTCGATGTTGTTGACCTGGCATAATTTGCGGTACTACCAGCGATTGATGAAGGGGCTGCGTGACGCGATCAGCGCTGTCAAATTGGATGCCTTCGTGACGGAATTCCATGCCACGCGCGCACTAGGCGATATCGAGCCGATTTGAGGAGATTTGAATGGCGCAGGACATGCTCTCGACTGTGGTGAAACCCATCCACAAGGAGGGCTATAAATTCATCAGTATCTTTGCAGTTGGCACAGCCCTGCTGTTCTGGATCTGGCAACCTTTGGGCTGGATCGGAGTTGGCCTGACAGTCTGGTGTTATTATTTCTTCCGCGACCCTGAGCGCCAGACACCTATTCGCGAGGGGCTGATGGTCAGCCCGGCTGATGGGGTGATTTCGCTGATCGAGCCTGCAGTGCCGCCGCGCGAACTGGACATGGGCGATCAGGCGCTGACGCGGGTGTCGGTTTTCATGAATGTGTTCAACTGCCATGTGAACCGTATGCCGATTGGTGGCCGGATCGCGAAGATCGCCTATCGGCCGGGGAAATTCCTGAATGCGTCGCTCGACAAGGCCAGTGTGGATAATGAGCGTAATTCCATGGCCATCGAGATGTCCGACGGGCGCAAGATTGCCGTGGTGCAGATCGCAGGACTGGTCGCGCGGCGGATCCTGTGTGAGGTCGAAGAGGGCTCTGACCTGCAGACGGGCGCGCGTTTTGGGATGATCCGCTTCGGCAGCCGTGTCGATGTCTATCTGCCTGAAGGCGTCGAACCGATGGTGGCGCTGGGGCAAGTGATGATTTCTGCCGAGACAGTGATCGCCGATCTGACCAGCCCAGAGCCGCGCCGGATCGCAGAGGCGCGCTGAGATGCCCGCCCGCGACCGTCTGCCACTGCTGCAACTTGTGCCCAATCTGGTGACGATTCTGGGCATGTGCGCAGGCCTTAGTGCAATCCGTTTCACGTTTGATGAACGGTTTGAGCTGGCTGCGGCGCTGATCATCTTTGCGGCCGTCATGGACGGATTCGACGGAATGCTGGCGCGTAAGCTGAATGCAGCAAGTTCCTTTGGGGCGGAACTCGATAGTTTTGCCGATTTCGTCAGTTTTGGCGTGGCACCGGGAATTTTAGTGTTTGGCTATGCCTTGGCTGGGCCTTTTGCCGGGGTCGGCTGGATATTCGTGCTGATCTTCGCGGTCTGCGCCTGCCTTCGGCTGGCACGCTTCAATATCTCGCGCAGTACCCCCGACGGGGCAGCATCGCGTCACTTCGTGGGCGTGCCTGCCCCTGCAGGGGCGATGCTGGGGCTGCTGCCCGTGTTTCTGGGTCTTTCAGGGCTGGTCGATCCATCGCACGCACCGGTGCTGGTTGCGCTTTATCTGGCCGGGATCGGCCTGCTGATGGTCTCGCGCTTGCCCACACCGTCGCTCAAGGCTGTGCGGATCGCGCGGGAGAATGCGATCTGGGTCTTGATTGGCATGACCGGTTTTGTCGGGCTCTTGTTCCTGCGGTCCTGGCTGATCTTTGTCATTGCCGATCTGCTCTATCTGGCTGTGCTCGCATGGCTTGCGTTGCGCCAGAAGCGCCCAGGCCGCGCGGTGTAGGTTTCGTCCGGCTTGTGCTGGTTTCTGTGCGGTTTGTGCTTGACGGGGGCAAGGGGATTGCGTAGATCGCCCGTATCGCGCGGTTGTAGCTCAGTTGGTTAGAGTACCGGCCTGTCACGCCGGGGGTCGCGGGTTCGAGCCCCGTCAACCGCGCCATTTTCAAAATCCCCTGCCAATCGTGGTGGGGGTTTTACTTTTCTCGCTCGACTTTTCTGCCGCGCGTGCCATGTCGGTCTGCATGAACAGTCACACACCTCGTCCGGTTCCTGAACGTGCCCTCTCGCGCAACCTGCATCTGGGGCGCGTTGCGGGCGGTGTGCTTGGCGCGACCCTTGGTGGCGCGCTGGGTCAGATGCTGCGCGGCAAAAGGCCCGATCTGGCGGCAGCGGCGCTGAATCCGGCCAATGCTGTGCGGGTGGCGGGGGGTCTGGCGCATCTGCGCGGGGCAGCGATGAAGCTGGGGCAGATGCTGTCGATGGAAAGCGGCGCAATCCTGCCGCCTGAAGTGACAAAGATCCTGGGCCAGTTGCAGGCCAGTGCGCCCTCGATGCCGCCAGCGCAGTTGAAAACCGTGCTGACGCAGGAATGGGGCGCGGGTTGGCAAGCTCAGTTTTCGCAATTCGAGGTGCGGCCCGTGGCGGCGGCGTCTATCGGGCAGGTCCATCGGGCGGTGCTGCACGATGGGCAGGTGCTGGCGATCAAAGTGCAGTTTCCCGGTGTGGCGGCGAGTATCGACAGTGACATTGCCACGCTGGGGCGGTTGATGCGGCTGCCGGGGGTGCTGCCGAAAACGCTGGATATTGCGCCGCTTCTGCGCGAGGCGCGGGCGCAACTGCATGAGGAAGCGGATTATCAGCGCGAAGCGGGCGCTTTGGATCAGGCGCAGGCCGCGCATCCGGGCTTCATTGTGCCGCGCGTGCAGGAAAGCCTGTGCACGCCGCGCATTCTGGCGATGGACTATATCGAGAGCGCCCCGATCGAGGCACTGCTGGAGCTTCCGCAAGCAGTGCGCGACAAAGCGGTGGCGGATCTGATCACGCTGGTCCTGCGCGAGATTTTCGAGTTGCGGCAGATGCAGACGGACCCGAATTTCGCGAATTTCCGGCTGGCCCCGGATGGGCGGATCGTGCTGCTGGATTTCGGGGCGACTCGCGCGATTGATCGTGACACCTCGGACCGCTACCGGGTGTTGCTGCGCGCGCTTCTGGCGGAAGATCGGGCTGCGATCTGGCAGCAGATGGCGGCACTGGGATATTTCTCTGCCGATCAGCCGGACGCGCGGCAAAGGCTGATCCGGGATCTGGCCGTGCAGGCCAGCGCGCCACTGCGGATGGAGGCGCCCTATGATTTCGGGCGCTCGACGCTGATCGCGGATCTGGCCGTCGCGGGCGAGGCCTTGGGGCAGGCGCGCGATTTCTGGCATGTGCCGCCAGCGGACCTGCTGTTCCTGCATCGCAAGATCGGCGGGATTTTTTTACTCGCACAGCGCTTGCAGGGACAGGTCGCGCTCAAGCCGCTGGTTGCGCGCTGGGCATAAGCGGCT
The DNA here is from genome assembly GCA_007123015.1 of Natronohydrobacter sp. Taxonomy (GTDB): domain Bacteria; phylum Pseudomonadota; class Alphaproteobacteria; order Rhodobacterales; family Rhodobacteraceae; genus Roseinatronobacter. Next base: position 9,574 of record SKSL01000196.1, read on the forward strand.
TGACCGGCCCGGCATCGCAGACCTTCAGCGCACCAGAAAGACCGAAGCGTTGGAATGCGCCGCGATGGTGTCGCCATGCCCGGCCCAGATGTAATCGACCGCTTTCGGTGCATGAGTCTGCATGATGACCAGATCGCCGCCTTCCTCTGTGATGGCCGCGATCAAGGTCTTGTCGGTATTGATCGTGGGATCAGGGGTGACACAGGCTTTCGCGCTGCTTCGGACCCCATGCGCAGCGCCTTGTTCCTTTGCGAAAGCCGTGAGCTTGGCGTCATATTCCTTTGGCGTATGCGCAATGGCACTGGGGGCAGCGCCAGTGACCCCGACAAAGCAGATTTCGGCGTTGAAATGCGTGGCAAGATCGAGCGCGATTTTCAGCGCTTTTGACAGTTGATCTATATGGTTCAGATCAACGGGAAAAATCACTTTCTGATACATGGTCCCTCCTCCGGTGCTGATACTGTCTTTTCGGCAGGCTAACACGGGCAGCCCCATGGAAAGCAACCCTTGACGCATCGAATTCTTCGGCTTGACACCAGAATGTTGGTGCACAGCCCTGACGGTGTCGCGCTGCGGTACTGAATGCCGATCAGATATCGATGGTATGTTGTTTTTCCCATCTGCTGAAATGGGACACGAAAGAGTTCCATTCCCTGTGCTTCAGTTTGAGATAGGCGCGGGAGAAATCGGGGCCCATGGCAGTCGTGAGCTCTGTATCGTCTTCATAGGCGCGCAGGGCGTCGAGCATGTTGAGCGGCAGTCTGGGCGCGTCGGTGATGGTGTGGCCTTGGGCATACATGTCGATGTCGCGGCGCGGGCCTGGATCGGCCTTGGACTGGATGCCGCTCAGACCGGCGGCGATGATCACGGCCTGCAGCAGATAGGGATTGGCCGCCCCATCGGGCAGGCGCAATTCGAACCGGCCCGGGCCGGGCACGCGCACCATATGGGTGCGGTTATTGCCGGTCCAGGTCACGGAATTCGGGGCCCATGTCGCCCCTGACATGGTGCGCGGGGCGTTGATGCGCTTGTAGCTGTTCACTGTGGGGTTGGTGATCGCCGCAAGCGCGCTGGCATGCTGCATGATCCCGCCCAAAAAATGCTTGCCGCGCTCTGAAAGACCCACTTCCCCAGTCTGGCCCGTGCCTTCGCCCGCAAAGACATTGACTGTCGCGTCCTTGCCCGGCGCGTCCCAGACTGAGATATGCACATGGCAGCCATTGCCGGTCAGCCCCTCGATGGGTTTGGGCATGAAGGTCGCGCGCAACCCGTGGTTCTCGGCGACAGATTTGACCATGAACTTGAAGAAACTGTGCTTGTCGGCAGTCTTCAGGACATCGTCGAATTCCCAATTCATCTCGAACTGGCCATTCGCATCCTCATGGTCGTTCTGATAGGGGCCCCAGCCCATATCCAGCATGTAATCGCAGACCTCGCGCACCACGTCATAGCGGCGCATGACCGCCTGCTGGTCGTAGCAGGGCTTCTCGGCCGTATCGAACGGGTCGGAAATCGCGTCGCCTTCGGGGGTCAGCAGGAAATATTCAGCCTCGACCCCGGTCTTGACATGCAGCCCTTCTTTCGCGGCTTCCGCGATCAGGCGGCGCAGCACATTGCGCGGGGCCTGGGCCACGTCCCGGCCTTCCATGACGCAATTCGCAGCGACCCAGGCGACGTCCGGTTTCCATGGCAGCTGGATGACCGAGGCCGGGTCGGGCACGGCCAGCATGTCCGGGTCGGCCGGGGTCATATCCAGCCATGTTGCAAAGCCTGCGAAGCCTGCACCATCGCTCTGCATCTCGGCAATCGCCTGCGCGGGCACCAGTTTGGCGCGCTGGCCACCGAACAGATCGGTGAAGGAGATCATGAAATACCTGATGCCGCGCTCGGTTGCGAATTGTGCCAGATCAAGTGTCATATATCCGTCCCTTATTGGTCTTTTGATCGAAGATGTGGGCTGCCATGTGTCAGCCCGCGTCGAATCTCAGAGGCCGCTTCCCGGTTTGCCCGGATACCAGTCGGTGCCTGCCAGGGGCACTTGCGCCATCGCGGCCGCTTCCATCGTCAGGGCGCACAGGTCTTCGGGTTCCAGATTGTGCAGGTGGTTATGGCCGCAGGCGCGCGCGATGGTCTGGGCTTCCAGCGTCATCACTTTCAGGTAGTTGCGCAGGCGGCGGCCTGCTTCGATCGGGTCCAGACGGGCGGCAAGCTCGGGGTCTTGCGTGGTGATGCCTGCCGGGTCGCGGCCTTCGTGCCAGTCGTCGTAAGCGCCGGTCGTAGTGCCAAGGGCCTGATATTCGGCCTCATATTTCGGGTCATTGTCGCCAAGCGCGATCAGCGCCGCTGTGCCGATGGCCACTGCATCGGCACCCAGCGCCATGGCCTTGGCCACATCCGCGCCTGTGCGAATGCCGCCCGAGACGATCAGCTGTACGTCGCGATGCATGCCCAGATCCTGCAACGCGCGCACGGCCGGCCGGATACAGGCCAGGATCGGCAGGCCGACATGTTCGATGAACACATCCTGCGTCGCCGCTGTGCCGCCCTGCATCCCGTCCAGCACCACCACATCGGCCCCGGCTTTCACAGCGAGCGCCACATCGTAATAGGGCCGTGTGCCGCCGACTTTCACATAGATCGGGACTTGCCAGCCGGTGATTTCGCGCAACTCGAGGATCTTGATTTCCAGATCATCGGGGCCGGTCCAGTCCGGGTGACGGCAAGCGGAACGCTGGTCGATGCCCTTGGGCAGCGTGCGCATTTCGGCCACGCGGTCGCTGATTTTCTGGCCCAGCAGCATGCCCCCGCCGCCCGGTTTCGCGCC